>NZ_JACJDT010000059.1:0-23141 GCF_014163675.1 Pseudoalteromonas sp. SR44-5 | reverse complement strand
CTCGCATTAGGCTCTTTACGTGATAAAGCTAAAAGTTGCTTGGATTTTTCTAAGTTCAATTTAGTAAAAGTAGATAGGTATCAGTGTGCTAATTAGATCACATAATTTGGCAGATTGGTATAAGTATCCATACTCAAACTGCTGTTGTTTTGTTGCGCGGGGCCTAGAGCCTGTTTCAGCCCATAAGCATGTTATTTGATTTTGTTGCCCAAACCGTGCTTCATTTTGAAAGCAAACATCAATGCGACCTAAAAGTAGGTGTCCTGGGGGGCGGAAGGATCGTTTCCATTTGGACTTTTTTAAAAGCCTCTTGGCTTTCTTCTGACTGCTTTGGGTGCTTAGAACGGCTTGTGATCCAGCTAAACCCAAGCTTCTTAAGCAGTTTGTAAATATGATCGGTGTGATACCTTACATTGAACTGCTCATAAATATACTGAGCAATATCTTCCCCCATTAGTCTGCCGCCTTCTGAAGAGCTTGCTGACTGTTTTACATACTCTGACAGTGTGTCCAGTTGTAGTGAGGTTAATATAGCCGAGCGGCCCTTAATCGGTTTGTTGTTCAAGCCAGCAACGCGATTGTTAAGGTAGTTAGAAGTTGCTTGGATTCTTCTAAGTTCAATTTAGTAAAAGTAAATAAGTATCGGTGCGCTAATTAGATCACATAATTTGGCTGATTGGTATTAGTCATAGAGTAACGCTTTTTAGTTTTGTATCTAAATTTTTGGAGCTAGTTTGTAGAGCTATCAAGGATACTTACAACAGCCTCTAAAATTGCAGACTCAAGAATACTGTTAGAAGGAACGTTACTTGGCTTTCCAGCAGTTTTATTATCAAAGCAATCAGGGCTTATGCCTAAATCATCATGATTTGACTTATCAATATAAGCTAAATCAGCCTGTTCCATGCACTTCGCTGAAGCATTATTCGAAGGTGTGCTACATGCTTGTATGAGAGTGCAAAGTAGGCAGGTGCTGGCTAGTTGCCTCACATTCATATTTCAGTGCCATCTAAATTTTGCATAATTATTATACTAAGTAGAGTGTATACACTTTCCACAATTAATTTGTAAATTCTTGTCTTTTTCTTTCAATGCAAAAGTCGCGATATGGGAAAGTTCGTTCTATGGTAATTGGCAAGAGGCTTGATAAACGTTAGTAGATCAAAAACGCCAACTCGAGGTTGGCGTTTTAATTATGAGGCTAAAGTAGCTTATTAAGCTTTAGGTCCTGCATTTTTAATTTCGTCAGATACGTCGTATTTAGCAAAGTTTTCAGTGAAGTCTGCTGCAAGTTTGGCCGCATATTCAGCGTATTTAGCTTTATCTTCCCAAGTATTGATTGGGTTAAGTAGCTCGCTGTTAACGCCTGGTACTGCAACTGGTACGTCTAGGTTTAAAACATCAATATGTTGAGTTTCAACGCCAGCCAGTTTACCTGATACGATTGCATCAACAACAGCGCGGGTAGTTGGAATATCAAAACGCTTACCTGTGCCGTAAGGACCGCCAGTCCAACCAGTGTTAACTAGGTATACCTTGGCGCCAAATTCACGTACACGCTTCATTAGAAGCTCCGCGTATACACCCGCTGGACGTGGGAAGAATGGTGCACCAAAACAGGTTGAGAATGTTGATTCGATATCGCTGGTAGAGCCAATTTCAGTAGAGCCAACTTTTGCTGTGTAACCGCTTAGGAAATGAAACGCTGCCGCTTCTTCGCTAAGGATTGATACTGGAGGTAATACGCCGCTTACATCACAGGTTAAGAATACCACTGCTTTTGGCTCGCCTGCGCGGTTCTCTACTTTGCGTTTTTCAACGTGTTCAAGCGGGTAAGCTGCGCGGCTATTTTGCGTTAGGCTGGTATCATGAAAATCAGGAACGCCTTTGTCATCAAGGACAACGTTCTCTAGGATAGTTCCAAAGCGGATTGCATCCCAGATAACAGGCTCATTCTTTTGTGAAAGGTCGATACACTTAGCATAACAACCACCTTCGATGTTGAATACACTGCCAGGTGCCCAGCCGTGTTCGTCATCACCGATTAAAAAGCGAGTTGGATCGGCGGATAAAGTTGTTTTACCGGTACCAGATAGACCAAAGAATAATGCTGTATCGCCAGCTTCACCTACGTTAGCTGAGCAGTGCATTGGTAGCACGCCTTTTGCTGGTAGTAGGAAATTTTGCACTGAGAACATTGATTTTTTCATTTCACCGGCATAACGCATACCTGCAAGCAATACTTTACGTTGTGCAAAGTTGATAATTACTGTGCCATCACTGTTAGTGCCATCACGTTCTGGGTCACAAACAAATGAAGGTACATTCATTACCTGCCATTGGGGTAAATCAGATGCATTATAAGATTTAGGTTCGATAAACATATTTTTGGCAAAGATATGATGCCATGCAGTTTCTGTTGTAACAACAACAGGTAAATAATGCTCAGGATCAGCGCCTACTTCAAGGTGAGAGATGAAGTGGTCGTTGCTCTGCACATGTGCTTCTACACGTGCCCATAAAGCGTCAAATTTATCTGCATCGAAAGGGCGATTTACATTACCCCATTGGATTTCATTTTCAGTACTTGATTCTTGAACAATAAAGCGATCTTGTGGTGAACGACCAGTACGACGACCAGTGTTAGCAACAAAAGCTCCATTGGCGGCTAAAGTCCCTTCGCCACGACGGATCGCGTGTTCGACAAGTTCAGCTGCAGTTAGATCGACAAAACGAGTAGCGCTTGAAGTCATGTTTATACCTAAATTGTGTGAGATTGAACGGGATAGCTCTGGGGTTCTTGTTTCCCTTTAAGCTGTAATTATAGTAACAGATGGATTAGGGATATTCGAGCTTATCAAAGGCCTAAAAACACATATATTTAGTAAAAAACATGAATAATTTCAATGATACCGGTGTCATAAAAGTAATACAATTCATGACACCGGTATCAATTTTTGGCATAAAAAAACCGCAATAAATGCGGTTTGAATTTTGTTGGTTTTTTGAACAATGAGATTAGTTGAAAATACTTTTCACATCTTGTTCATTAAAAACGTAATCTTTTAAGCAATAATGGCAGCTAATTTTTACCTCACCATTTTCAATAACGTCATCTAATAAAGCTTGTTGACCTATATTAACGAGCGCAGTAATGGTTTTTTCTCTACTACAACCACATTTAAACTGGATTGCTTGCGGCTCGTAAACACGAGGATTGTCTTCATGATAAAGTCGAGTAAGCACAGTGGCAGCATCAAGCTCTAACAACTCTTCAGCTTTAATCGTATTGCTAAGTGCTTCAAGGTGAGTAAAGTCAGTAATCGACTTTTCTTTATTTACAGGTAACACCTGTAGTAGTAAACCAGCAGCTTTAGCATGACCTTGTGTTGTATCAGTTGCAAACCATAGACGTGTTTGTAGTTGCTCTGATTGTGCAAAGTAGGCTTCAAGACATGCTGCTAACGTGTCATGCTCAAGCGGAACTATACCTTGATAACGTTCACCTTTAGTTGGGGTGATTGTCAGTACCATCACACCGTTACCGATTAGTTCCTGGATGGTTGAGCCTGTTACTTCACCTTGCAGGCGGGCAATACCGCGCATATTTTGTTGATGATCACCGTTGATAACCGCATATTTTACCGGGCCATCACCTTGCAGTTGTACTGCTATATCACCTTCAAACTTTAATGTAGCTGTAAGTAGGCAGGTTGCGACCAGTAACTCGCCCAATAAAGCTTGCACTTGCACGGGGTAATTGTGATCGGCAATCATTTCATTATAAGCTTGCTCTATTTGTACGAGTTCGCCGCGGACGTCTAGTTGATCAAATGTATAACGATGAAGTAGATCTTGTTGCATGATTGGCTTTACCTAACTTGATTTCATTTTTAAAAGTTCGCGTCTTTGCTTTTTATCTGGTTTACGGTCCGGATGAGGAGCAAAAAAGCTATTATTCTTGCGCGCGATGCTATTGGCTTCGCGTTTTTCGATACTTGCATCAGATTCGTGATACAAGGTTTGAGCAATGGGGGCACTTAAGCGTTTATCAAGCAATTTAAGTACAGTGATAACTTTTTCGTCAACTCCTTGAGCAAGTTTGATCACGGCATCTAGTTCGACTATTTTACTAGGTTTAGTGCGCTGGCCATTATAATGTACTTTGCCACCTTGCACCATGTCCCGTGCGATGGCGCGGGTTTTATAAAAGCGTGCAGCCCACAACCATTTGTCTAAACGGATACTAATAGTTTCATCTTTTGACGTGGTATTACGGGTGTTACTTTTTGACACAATTATACTCAATTAAAAGCGCGGCTCTGTAAGGTAAAATTTAGCATGAAACTTACCAACAAAGAAATAGTCGAAGTTTTTTACACTCAGCTTGAACGTTAATTTACCTTGTTTACAAAGTTTAATATTAGTGCGCTTGTTGAATGAAAAATGAAAAGGTACTATAGGCCAGCGATGAAACAGCAAATTAAAATAAGAAACGTCATTTATGGAACAGCGATTACAGCAGCTAAAACATTTAGTAAGTAAATTACCCCACGCTAAATTGAGTTGGGCAATAACGCTTTTAGCCGTTGTTTACATTGCCTTTTTAGCAGCGAAACTATTTTGGCTAACATGGCCAGCCCCGGTTAATTCGAGCCTTTCTCCAAGCTATATTAATAGCGTTACAGGTAAACCTGAACGGGTTAATACGCAATCAATTTTAGCACAAAACTTGTTTGGTAAAGCCGACGCAGCGCCTAAAAAACCAGCAAGCAAACAAACTCAAGTCATTAACAATGCGCCAGAAACTCGATTAAGCATTAATTTAACTGGTATTGTTGCAGTCAGTGGCAATGATCAAACAGGCTTGGCAATTATTGAGTCTCAAGGCCAACAATCAACTTATTTAGTAGATGATGTTGTACAAGGCACTCGCGCTAAGCTTGCTCAAGTATTACCTGATCGAGTAATTTTAGATGTCAGTGGCCGTTTTGAAACGTTAATGCTTGATGGCGTGGATTTTACCAAAACAGTATCAATGCCAGTACTTGCCGAACGTGAAAGTGATGAACCTGAACTCGATGAAGGTCCGCAAATGGACAGTGACCGTCAGATTGATGTAACAGCAAATCAAGAAGTAAAAGAAGCAATTATAGAGACCCGAGAAGAATTGTTAAAAGATCCCGGTAAACTATTTGACTATATTCGAGTATCTCAGGCTATGAAGGATGGTGAGCTTATTGGCTACCGTTTAAGCCCAGGTAAAGACCCTGCATTATTTACGCAGATGGGGTTACAAAATAACGATTTGGCTGTATCGATTAACGGCTATCAATTAACAGATTTAAAACAGGCCATGTCAGCCATTAATGAGCTGCGTAATAGTACCGATGCGAACATTACAATTGACCGTGATGGCGAGCAGATTGATGTGCAATTTAGCCTGCAATAACTTAGCTTTGGAGTTTTAATATAATGGTTCACGCGCTACACCTCAAAAAAATCAGAAAAGGGTTAGCTAAGTACGCAACACTTTTTTTTGTGGCTAGCTTATCTCTATCGGTGTCTGCCGTTGAGTATGCTGCAAACTTTAAAGGGACCGATATCAACGAGTTTATTAATATCGTTGGTAAAAATCTGAATAAGACCGTCATTATCGACCCGAACGTACGTGGTAAAGTAAACGTACGCAGCTATGAATTGATGGACGAAGCACTTTATTATCAATTCTTTTTAAATGTGCTAGAAGTTTACGGTTATTCAGCTGTTGAAATGGATAACGGCATATTAAAGATTGAAAAAAGCTCTGATGCTAAAAAATCAAACGTACCGTTAGTCACTGAAGACGACCAAGCGCGCGGTGATATGATGATCACTCGTGTCGTACGTGTAAAAAATGTTAGCGTACAAGAACTAGGTCCATTAGTGCGTCAGTTTAGCGACCAAAAAGATGGCGGTCATGTTGCCAACTTCAACGCTGCAAACGTCATGATGTTGACCGGTCATGCTGCCTCAGTAAACCGACTTGTTGAAATTATTCGCTCAGTTGACCAAGCCGGTGATAAGCGGGTTGATATTGTAAAGCTAAATTTTGCCACCGCTGATGATGTGGTATCTGTGGTTGATAATATTTACAAAGATAGCGGTAAAGGCAGTATCCCCGAATTTTTGATCCCTAAAGTCGTTGCAGATGGCCGTACTAATAGCGTGATTGTTAGTGGCGAAGGCCAAGCAAGAACGCGTGCTATTGAATTAATTAAACGCCTCGACGGTGAGTTACAAAGCCAAGGCAACACTAAAGTAATTTACCTTAATTACGCTAGCGCTGAAGATTTAGTGAAAGTGTTGCAAGGGGTTAGCAAAACGCTTGGTGAAGAAGGTCAAGGTGGGGCAACTAAAACCCGTAGCCGCAACCAAAACGAAACCAGTATCGAAGCTCACCCAGATTCAAACTCATTGGTCATTACTGCTCAACCTGACACTATGCGTTCATTGGAGTCAGTGATTGAACGGCTTGATATTCGCCGTGCCCAAGTACTCGTTGAAGCAATCATTGTTGAAGTAATGGAAGCTGATGGGATTAACTTTGGTCTGCAATGGATTTCAGAGCAAGGCGGTATGATGCAGTTTAATAACGGCACAACCGTTCCTGTTGGTTCTTTAGCTGTAGCTGCTCAGCAAGCTCGTGATAAAACAATTACTGATAGCGTTGTAGGCACTGACAATGCAGTAGTTACTCCTATTAAGAAAACTGTAGAAGGTGATCTTGGCCCGTTAGGTGCGTTGTTAGGGGGCATCAATGGATTGGCTATGGGGATTGTTAAAAACGATTGGGGCGCGATCATTCAAGCAGTCTCTACTGATACTAACTCAAATATTCTTGCTACGCCTTCGGTTACCACCATGGATAACGAAGAAGCATCGATGATTGTCGGTCAAGAAGTGCCGATCATTACTGGCTCGCAAACGGGTTCTAATAACTCTAATCCATTTCAAACTGTTGAGCGTCAAGAGGTGGGTGTAAAACTTAAAGTAACGCCACAAATAAATGATGGTTCAGCTGTACAGTTAACCATTGAGCAAGAAGTATCTGGCGTGAGTGGTACTACTTCGGTGGATATATCTATTAATAAACGTGCCATTAAAACCACGGTTATGGCTGATGATGGCGGCATGGTTGTGCTTGGTGGTCTAATTGATGAAGACGTGCAAGAAAGCGTCTCAAAGGTACCAATATTAGGTGATATTCCTATCCTTGGTCACTTATTCCGCTCAACCAGCACCAGCAAGCGTAAACGTAATTTAATCGTGTTTATTCGCCCTACCATTATCCGTGATGGTATTAAAATGAATAAATTAAGCCACAGTAAATATAACTTTATCCGTGGTGAGCAGTATAAACAAAAAGAAGATGGTATTGATTTAATGCCTCTAACCGATGCACCAATCCTACCTGAGTGGAATGATGCATTAGTATTACCGCCAACTTATGAAGAATACTTAAGACAGCAAAATACAGATGAGCGCAATAATGACTGATGCAATCACTGAGATCACCGCAGAGCCCTCACAGCCGCTAAATAATAGCGAGCTGATGACCAGTAACGATTTAGTTGAACTGCCTAATAAGCGGCTACCATTTTCATATGCACGACGTACAGGCATGTTATTAAGTAAAAATAATGATGACCGGGTGGTTTTCTATCGTGGTGAGCTTAATATTGATGCATTGTTAGAAGTGCGCCGCATTGCTGGGCATGGCTTTACGCTTGAACATTTAGCTGATGACAAGTTTGAGTTGTTATTAGAGGCATCGTATCAACGCGATAGTTCTGAAACCCAGCAAATGATGGAAGACATAGGTAACGAAGTTGATTTATTTTCACTGGCTGAAGATATGCCGCAAACGGAAGATTTGCTTGCCGGAGATGATGATGCACCAATCATTAAATTGATCAATGCGATGCTCAGTGAAGCGATTAAAGAAGGCGCGTCAGATATTCACATCGAAACCTTTGAGCAAGAGCTGGTGATCCGCTTTCGGGTTGATGGCGTGCTTAAAGAAGTGTTAAAGCCGAATCGTAAACTCGCTTCATTGCTAGTTTCGCGTATTAAAGTAATGGCGAAACTCGATATTGCAGAAAAGCGTATCCCGCAGGATGGTCGTATTAGTTTGCGTATCGCAGGACGTGCCGTTGATGTTCGGGTATCAACCATGCCATCAAGTTTTGGTGAGCGGGTTGTACTGCGTTTACTTGATAAAAATAACGCGCGTTTAAATCTTGAAGATTTAGGTATGACGCTGCGCAATCGTGAATTGTTCTCTGATTTGATCAGTAAACCGCACGGAATTATTTTGGTGACCGGTCCAACTGGTTCTGGTAAAAGTACCACGCTTTATGCGGGCATGAGCCAAATTAACTCTCGCGATCGTAATATTTTAACGGTTGAAGATCCAATCGAGTATGAAATCCCAGGTATTGGTCAAACTCAGGTAAATACTAAAGTTGATATGACCTTTGCCCGAGGCTTACGGGCAATCTTACGTCAAGATCCTGATGTAGTAATGGTTGGTGAAATACGTGACCTTGAAACCGCACAAATTGGCGTGCAAGCCTCACTTACAGGTCACTTAGTGATGTCGACATTGCATACCAATACCGCAGCAGGTGCTATCTCTCGTATGGAAGATATGGGGGTTGAACCCTTCTTACTGTCATCTTCTTTGTTAGGGGTGTTATCGCAGCGTCTAGTGCGAACTTTATGTAAGAGCTGTAAAGAAGGTCATGTTGCAGATGAGCGCGAGTGTGAATTGCTCGGCGTACCATTTGTAAATCCGCCGACTATTTACCGAGCCGTTGGCTGTGAAGAGTGTAACTTTAATGGTTACCGTGGTCGTACCGGTATTCATGAATTACTGGTAGTTGATGAAACTGTTCGCGAACTTGTTCACAGTGGTAAAGGTGAGCAAAGTGTTGAAAAGTACATTCGCAAACATACCCCAAGTATTCGCCAAGATGGCTGTAGTCGCGTATTAGCCGGTAAAACCACCCTTGAAGAAGTATTACGTGTAACGCGTGAGGAAGGTTAACAATGGCAGCATTTGAATATCGCGCGCTCGATGCTCGCGGCAAAGAGAAAAAAGGTATTCAAGAAGCGGATACCGCGAAACAAATTCGCCAATCTTTACGTGAACAAGGTCTTACGCCGCTCGAAGTTGTGCCCGCCGCAGAGGGTGATAAACAAGTTAAAGGTGAAAAAAGCTCGCCATTTGGCAGCTTTTTTAAAGCGAAAATATCTACCTCAGATCTCGCTTTGATCACTCGCCAACTCGCTACACTCATTCAATCGGCGTTACCGGTTGAAGGGGCGGTAATGGCGGTGGCTGAGCAGTGTGAAAAGCCGCGTATGAAGCGTATGTTAATGTCGGTGCGTTCAAAAGTTGTTGAAGGTTATACCTTGGCTGATGGCATGTCTGAGTTTCCACATGTATTTGATAATTTATACCGCGCTATGGTAGCTGCGGGTGAAAAATCAGGTCACTTAGATGCTGTATTGAACCGTTTAGCCGATTACACGGAACAACGTCAACACATGCGTAGTCAAATCACACAAGCGATGGTGTATCCGGTGATATTAGTAATATTTGCCATTGGTATCGTTTCAATATTACTAGGTACTGTAGTGCCTAAAATATTGAAGACATTTGAAAAGTCAAAGCAGGTTTTACCTTGGACGACTGAATGGGTAATGGCTGCTAGTAACTATGTGCAAAATTATTGGTTCATTACTTTAGTATTATTTACCGCGACAGTGATTGGTGTTAAACATGCGCTAAAACAGCCTAAGATCCGCTTTTGGTATGATTCGAAAATTTTGATGATGCCGGGCATTGGCAAAGTTGCTCGTAGTATTAATACCGCCAGATTTGCTCGTACACTGAGTATCTTGTCATCAAGTTCAGTGCCGTTACTCGAGGGAATGCGTATTTCTGGTGGCGTATTGATCAACGAGAAAATTAAAAAAGCAGTGGCGGATGCCGCAACCCGCGTTAGTGAAGGGGCAAGTTTAAGAGCGTCCTTACAACAAACAAAATTATTCCCACCGATGATGCTGCATATGATCGCCAGTGGGGAGAAATCAGGTGAGCTCGAGCAAATGCTAGAGCGTGCTGCAAACAATCAAGACCGTGAATTTGAAACCATGGTAAATGTCTCGCTAAAACTCTTAGAGCCTGCGATGATAGCGTCCATGGCGGTTATTGTATTGTTTATCGTAATGGCCATATTACAACCTATTATGGCAATGAATAAAGCGATTGGACTTTAACTATTTTAGGGATTTCGTAATGCATTTTTACCGTGTTACGATAGTTAATTATTAAGAACAACAGAGGTATGTACGTGAATAAACAAGCAGGTTTCTCATTACTCGAAGTTATGGTGGTACTGGTTATCATTGGCATGATCATGTCAATCGTGGCACCCAATATTATGGGCCAGCAAGAAGAAGCGGCACTTGATAAAGCGCATCTTGATATTCAGCAGCTTGAAGATGCTATGAGTCTTTATAAATTAAAGAACAAAGCGTACTTAACCACTGAGCAAGGCCTTGAAGGGTTAGTGACTAAAACTAGCGTAGAGCCAGTACCAAAGCGTTTTCCTGAAGGTGGCTTTATTTCTAAATTACCAGAAGATCCATGGGGAAATCCGTACCAGTTAATCAGCCCAGGTGAAGTTGGTAAATTTGATTTGTTTTCAATGGGACCCGATGGCGAAGTGGGTACTGATGACGACATTGGTAACTGGGATAAAGAAAAATAATAATGCATCTTAGTATAAAGGCGTTTTTATACCCAGCACCGAGCTTAGCATGATATTAAGTCGGGCTAAGTTGCGCCTTGCAAAGCTAAAGTCACCGATGCGTGGCTTTAGCTTAATTGAAATTTTGGTTGTGCTGGTGGTGATCGCCTTCGCCACTAAAATGGTGGTATATAGTCTTGATGGCGGTGTTGAAGATGAATTGGACAAACAAGCACTGAGACTGCATACCACCATTAATATGGCTTCTGAATTTGCAATCTTAAATCAGCTTGAATTAGGTTTTCAGCTTGATAAAGATACCTTAGAGTTTTTAGTGTTTGATGGTGAAAAATGGATCACCTTCGACCGAGAAAAGCTGTTTGCGCCGATGACTGTTGATGAACGTCTTAAGTTGACACTTAATCTAGAAGATCTCGCATGGGCTCAAGATAATCTACTCGAGCAATCCAATTGGCGCGAGTTAATGAGTGGCGGTGATGATGATAGCTTACTCGAATTGCAAAAAATGAAAATCCCGCAAGTGCTAATTTTATCTTCTGGTGAGGTGAGCGCATTTCAACTTATCTATGAATTAAAAGATGAAAAAGAACCTGTGTATTTCATCGAAGGGGAATTTTCCGCACCGGTTAACTTACGCAGAGAGCCAGAATAATGTATCGCAGGTCTAAAGGTTTTACTTTACTTGAGGTTATGGTGGCGCTGAGTATTTGCGCCATGGCTGGGATTGCCGCCATGCAAGCGACAGCTGAGCATATTAATCATTTATCAAGCCTTGAAGAGCAAACCTATGCCTCTTGGGTGGCTGAGAATGTAATGATTGAACAGCGTACTCTCGGCGATAAGTGGCAAGGCAAAAATGGCGCAAAAGGCACGGAAACAATGGCTGGTATAGAATGGTATTGGCGTCAAGATACCGAAGCGACAGCAGATAAAAGTTTTGTAAAAGTGACTATTAATGTATTTAGCGATGAAAAGTTAGAGCACTCGGTTTATGAGCTCATCAGCTATTTAAATAAAGGTAGCAAATAAGTGAAGCAGCGCGGTTTTACACTATTAGAAGTGATGGTAGCGCTGGGGATTTTAGCATTCGTCGTGTTAGCTACTCACCAAATTCTTGATTCGACCACCAAAGCGAAAGATGCATCAGACGAAAAAATTGCAGAATTGAATGGTTTGCAAACGACCTTTAGGTTAATGGATCAAGATTTCAGCCAAATGACTAAACGTGCCGTGCGCAATGAAGCCGGTGATGTGCAAGAACAATATCTACTTGCTGGGCGTTACACCATTAATAGCCAGTATGATGGTATTGCCTTTGTACGAGATGGCTGGGTAAACCCAATTAATTTGTTACCGCGCTCAGAGCTACAAGCAGTGGGTTATCGTGTTATTGATGACAACCTTGAGCGTATATATCGGGTTTATGTTGATCAACTCGATAACCTTGAGCCGCGAGTGCAAGTTATTCTTAAAGATATCGAAGATCTTAAATTTGAATTTTTAGATGAAAAAAATGAATGGCAAGAGCAGTGGCAGGGCAAGGCATTGCCAAAAGCTGTGGCGGTCACATTGCAACAAATTGATGAAGAACCAATAAGACGCGTTTTTTTAGTACCAGGTAACGGAAAGGCGGGAGGTTTAAGTGAACCATAAATCTCAACATGGTGCCGCGCTTATAATTGTCTTGTTTATTGTTGCTTTGGCATCAATTCTAGCCGTAGAGATGAGTGCTAATTTGCTTGTTCAAGTTCAAAAAAGTACCAACATACAAGGTCATCAGCAAGCAAAATGGTATGCCTATGCAGCAGAAGAGCTGGCTATTAAAGCGTTATTACAAAGCAAAAAAGATGACCCTGAAAAAACCACTTTAAAACAAATTTGGGCGCAACAAGGCGATATTCCTTATCCGGTTGATAATGGTACCTTGCAAGGCAAGATCACGGACTTACAGGCTTGTTTAAATCTCAATGCATTACGTGTTAAAGCGCCACAAGCGGGTAGTACTGATAAAACCAATCCTGCGCACACCGCGTTATTAGCGCTATTAGAAAATATTGAGGACTTACCAGCAGAAGAGTCGGAAGAAGCCATGGCTGACAGTGTTTACGACTGGCTCGATGAAGATAGTATTACTTATCGTTCTGGCGCTGAAGAAGATGAGTATTTATCGCGTAAATCACCATATATGACAGCGAATAGTTTTTTTGCATCAAGCTCAGAGCTGCGTTTGGTTAAAGGGTTTAATCCATTAGTGATGGAAAAAATCTTGCCATACGTATGCGTGATCCCAGGTAGCGAATTGTTAGCAATTAATGTCAATACAATCGCTCCTGAACAGGCATTATTATTGAGTGCATTGATTGATGGTTTGAGTGAGTCAGGTGCGCAAAGTGTGCTATCAGTCCGGCCAGAAGAAGGCTTTAATAATATTGAAGAATTTTTTGAACAAGTAAATCAACAAGGGGCTCAAAATGTTAAGTCTGTTGAAAAACTGTTCACCATAAATAGCGAATATTTTAAACTACAAGCGCAGGCTAAATTTGTCGATCTGCGTTTTTCGATGACCACATTACTGCATGCCAAAGATGGCGAAGTAACTATACTGGCGCGAAAATTTGGAGGCGTACAGTGACAGAAATACTGTTGATCCGCACGGGTCAAACTCAACAAGAAAGTATTAATTGGCTGATTTACTCACCATTAGAACAAGAAATAATTGCCAGTGGCGGATTGCCGAACGCTGAGCAACTGAGTGAGTTAGTTGAAAAAGCACAGAATCGTGAAGTTGTGGTATTACTGCCATGTGATCAGGTGCAACTAAAAACCGTAATCCTGCCGACCAAATGGAATCGTAAGCTTGAGCAAGCGCTCCCATATATGCTCGAAGAAGAGATTGCATGTGACGTAGATGACTTATTTATCGCGATTGCTGAGCCTACTATGGTCGGTGACAAGCACGCCATTAAAGTTGCCATGACTGACCGAGAATGGTTTGAAACTTGGTTAGCTGTATTTGCTGAACATGAAATTGAAGTGTTAAAACTGTTACCCGATGCATTATTGCTTCCTACTGCTGAACATGAGGGATTAAGCGTTATTGAGCTTAATAACCAATGGCTATGTAAGCAAGGCTCATGGCGGATCAGTGCTGTAGAGCAAAGCTGGTTGGCTGAGTATTTAACTGCTTTAGGTCACCCTGATGTTGCACATTACAGCCCTGCCTCGCAATTTCCAGAAACGGTTAATCTTACGGCGCATACCGATGCTTATGATTTGCCGCTGACGCTATTTGCTAAACAATTACCTGAGATAAGATTCAATCTTCGCCAAGGCCAATATCAACTGAAAAAGAAAAGCGCATTATGGTGGGCGTATTGGCAAGGTGCCGCCATTGCAGCGAGTGTCGCGTTAGTTGGCTCTGTGGCAGTAAAAAGTCTTGAATTGTATCAGTTAAATAGTGAGCTTGAAGTCGCTAAAACACAAGTGGTTGAGCGCTATCAAACGGCCTTTCCGGGGAAAACAGTTCGTCCGCATTTGATTAAAAACCAAATTCAGGGTGAATTGGCTAAATTAGAGGGTGGCAGCAGTGCCGGATTCCTAGATTTAACGAATGAGCTGGTGGGTGTATTTAGCCAAGTGCAAGAGTTTACTCCTGAGACATTGCGTTATGATCAACGTCGCAATGAACTTAGAGTGCGTGCTCGCGGAAAAGATTTTCAAACCTTTGGCAAAGTTAAAGCAATTCTTGAACAACGCGGATTAACTGTAGACCAAGGCTCATTAAATAATGATGGCGACTTTGTAGTCGGTGAAATAAAACTACGAGGTGCTGCATGAAACAACAACTTTTAAAACATTGGCGTGGCTTAAAAGAGCAAGAGCAACAGTTGGTGATGGTCGCTGGGGTTATTTTTGTTATTTTTATCTTAGTTATGGGTATTTTTAGACCACTCAACAACGCGATAACTGAAGCTGAAAAAAACCAAGTTAAACAGCAAGAATTATTAGCGTGGGTTGATAACAGTATTGTTAAACTCAAAGCGGGTAGTGCGCGTGCTGTTACAAGTGACCAAAACTTGAGTCAAATAGTTAATGCTAGCCGCGCTCGCTACGATATAACCATAAGCAAAATGCAGCCTAGCGATAATTCATTAAGATTAACCATCGACTCGGTACAGTTTAATAAGCTCATAGAATGGCTTGATGAACTGGTAAACACTAAAGGCGTATTGATTGAAAATTTAGATCTCAGTCGCGATGATAAACCAGGCTACGTACGCGTTAGCCGACTGGTATTAGAGAAGTAAAGAATGAAAAAAATAGCGATTCTTATAGTAATATTTTTCTTCGGTTTTATCTTTTTTGCACTATTAAAAACGCCAGCTGCAGTTGCGCTTAATTTAGCAAATCCTTATCTACCTAAAGATCTGCAAATAGGTAAAGCATCGGGTAGCATTTGGCAGGGTAGAATCATGCAGCTGCGCTATCAAGATGAACAGATTAATAATTTAAACTGGGATATTTCTGGTTGGGCATTATTCACCGGACAGCTTACAGGCAGTGTAAAGTTTGGTGATCCGCGACAGACCAGTGAACTGTCAGGACGCGGTGACTTTAGTTATGGTTTGCTTGATCAAGTAGTTGCATTAAATGATGCTACATTGCGTTTGAGTGTTGAACGTGCGATGCAGCGTTTGCAGTTGCCATTACCTATTAATGCTAAAGGCAGAGTAATTGTTGAGTTAGATGAATATCTCTCAGGAGCGCCTTATTGTGATGCATTAAAAGGTGAAATCGCCAGTGCAAACATCGATGTGCAAGGATTGTCTGGCTGGTTTAGCGTTGGTCCATTAAGTGGCAAGTTAAGCTGTAAGTCGGGCGATATAGCCGTGTTAGTTGATCCTGAAAACCGCTTAGGCTTAGCGGCTGATGCAACCTTAAAAGCAAACATGGACTTTAAAGTGGCTGGATATATCAAGCCAGAAGCATCACTACCAAAAGAAGTACACGATGCCGCCAAATTTTTAGGCCGTGCAGATAGCGATGGCCGTTATCCATTAAATTTTTAAACAAGGCTGAATTGTTTTATGCAAATTCCTGAATTTACACAGCAACATGGCCAGCAGTTAAGTACGTATTTAGCGAGCCGCAATGGCGCCATGACATTGGTGCAGAGCCAAGGTTACTTATTTGCGGTTATTTGCTCTCCTGAGCCATTAGACGTACACGAGTGGCTTGAACAGATAGTGCCAGATACACACGGCCAGCTAGAAGAACAAACATTATTTGCATTTATGGCTTTGTATCATCAGATCAGTGAGCAAGTTTATGAAACAGGTTTTAAGCTCCCTGTAAGTTTACTGGTGAGTGATCAAGATGACAGCTACCTAGATTTGCATGAATGCCAGCAATGGTGTCAGGGTTTTGTTCAGGGAGCACAGGTGTATATTGATAAGCTAATGCAAGCTGATGCACTGACAACAGACTTAACTGATGCATTGCAAACCGCTTACGCCAGTTTAGGCTTTTTTGCTTTAGAGCCCCAGCTTATCACAACAATTGCCCAGCAAAATCAGCTTAGTGAAATACAACTATGCCAGCAACAGTATGAACTAATGGGAGATTTTGCATTAGGATTTGCTGAGTTAATAGAAATTATCGCGGTGCAAAGTGGTTTGTACGCAGATGAAGAAGATGGTTGGAGTTAGCATTATGCTAAATCCAACACAATTTCAGTACAGCCCTTAGGGCATTTAGCAATCCCTTGGCCGGGTTGCTGAGTCTTTAAATCTAACGTTAATATGCCTTGGCATACTTCACATTTAACCGTTTGTCCTTTCGCCAGCTTCTTCAGTAGGTTTTTATGTTGGTTAAACGATGCGCTGCTTTTTTTTGTTAAAGCTGAAAAATCCACTATTTACCTCTGCGCTCAGCCAATGATGTTGAGACGATGTCGCACACTGTATTTAAACGATCTTCGTAAAAATATAGGTTGAGATCTTTACTGCGGCAGTAACGAGTATGGAATAGCTGCAGCTGTTCATCAGTTTGCATGGTTTCTTCTAAATACTCTAACTCGCTTTCTGAAAGTGTTAGTTCTGACTTGATGCGGTTTTTTGCCATGCTCGCAGCGGGTCCACGGTTAATGTTGCTAGCACTACTTAATAGCCCTACACCTTCTCCTAATAACTTTTCTCGAGGTTCTTTTATCATTGGATGATCAATTGTGAATAACGCAAGTATCACTACAACTAGTACAAGGAATTTTTTCATATGTGAGTAAACTTTGATCTGAACGGGTACGAATTAGACACCAGTGTAATAAAATGCCCCTTTGTAAAGCAAGCAAGTTAGGTGAATAAATTATTATCAATGAATATCAGCTTTTTTGAGGAGAGTTGGTATAATGACAGAGAACAATTAGATTTTTCAGAAATCTCTGAACTTTTACAGCACAGTAGTTCAGTTTGCACTATTTTTAAATGTAAGCTTAGTTGTTAGCTATCTAAATAGCGTTATATGATTGTTTGACTTTCATTCTCCAAGCGGCGTTGAGGAACTTCGATGGACAAGCAAATAAAAGTAAAAAATATTCCTAGTGAGGTCAAGATCGAAAAGCCCGATCTCTATGCTCAACAGGATAGATTTAATCCCCGCAATCGCATTTATGTACGTGCGGTTAAAGGGTTACATCAACTATTAAGACAGCGCATTGGTTTTCTTGGTATGTTGGCGTTCATGGCGCTGCCATGGATAAACTTTAATGACCAACAAGCTGTGTTATTTGACCTCATTGGTCAAAAATATAACATTTTTGGGCTAACTCTATGGCCACAAGATTTTACTATTCTTGCTTTTATTCTGATGCTTGCTGCATTCGCGTTATTCTTAGTGACCACCTTTTACGGTCGGGTTTGGTGTGGCTATACGTGCCCGCAAACAGTCTGGACGTTTATTTTTATTTGGTTTGAAGAAAAGTTCGAAGGGACAGCGAATCAACGTAAGAAGCTTGATCAGCGACCAATGGACTTTGATAAATTTTGGCGTAAGACAGCCAAGCATACAGGTTGGATAGCTTTTTCTTTATACACCGCACTGACCTTTGTTGGTTATTTCACACCTATTCGTCAGCTGTTACCGGATTTTGTTACTTTTAATGTAGGTGGCTATGCGCTGGTTAGCATTATCGTATTTACTGTATGTACTTATGGTAATGCTGGTTGGATGCGCGAAATTATGTGCTTGCATATCTGCCCGTATTCGCGCTTTCAATCTGCAATGTTTGATAAAGATACCTTCACAGTAAGCTACGATGAAAAACGTGGTGAAAATCGTGGGCCACGTAGTCGTAAACAAGATCGAGAAGAGCTTAGCTTAGGTGACTGTATTGACTGTAATTTGTGCGTACAAGTATGCCCAACAGGGATCGATATTCGCAATGGCCTGCAAGCTGAATGCATTAACTGTGGCGCCTGTATCGATGCCTGCGACGGAGTAATGGATAAGATGAATTATCCGCGCGGGCTTATCTCATATACCACTGAGCGTAACCTAGAAACGCCAGAGAATAAAACCAATCCTCTGCGCGCTAAGATTATTGGTTATATTGTTATATTAGTGGTGCTAAGCGCAGCGCTGGTAACGAATATTGTAATGCGTAAGCCAATGGACTTAGATATTATTCGCGATCGAAATCAACTCTATCGAGTCGATTTTAATGGGCTTGTCGAAAATACCTACACACTTAAAGTGATCAACAAAGCACAATACGAGCAAACCTTTAATATTAAGGTGGCAGGACTGGAGAACTTTAAGTACATAGGTAAGCAAACTTTTACCGTGCAAGCGGGCGAATCGCACAACGTGCCATTATCATTGGTGATGGATCCGTATGATTTGAAAGCGCCGATGACCGAGTTTAATTTTGTATTATCGCCAGTGGACAATCCAAGTTCACAAATTTCGCAGCCGAGTAACTTCTTTAAAGCGCGATAGTTAAGTACACTGATAACAAATAAAAAGCGGGATTTTCCCGCTTTTTTTATAATTGATGAGAATTATGAGTAAATTTAGTTTTGTTGACCTCACCCCAGATTCGATTTTAGATGCGGTCGAAAGTATTGGTATTTACGCAGAGTCTGGCTTATTAGCACTGAATAGTTACGAAAACCGTGTCTATCAATTCAAAGCTGAAGATGGCCTACGTTATGTGGTGAAATTTTATCGTCCCGAGCGCTGGAGTAAGGCACAAATACTCGAAGAGCATAGCTTTGCATTTGAATTGGCTGATGCTGAAGTGCCTGTAGTTGCGCCGATACAGCGTAATGGCGAAAGCTTATTTGAGCATAATGGTTATCTATTTACTTTGTTCCCAAGTGTCGGGGGGCGCATCTTTGAAGTTGATAATCTTGATCAGTTAGATGTGTTAGGACGCTTGATTGGTCGGATGCATCAAGCAGCTAAAGCGAATGTTTTTAGCGAACGTCCGGTCATAGGGTGTGACGAGTATCTAGATACAGCTAAAATTCAGTTACAAAACAGTAATCTGGTGCCTAGCAGTTTAACTACTGCGTTTTATACTATTTTAGATATGGTGATCGCTAAAACGAAATCGCTTTACCAGCAGGTGGATACTATACGTTTACATGGTGATTGCCATGCCGGTAATATTCTGTGGGCCGGTGATGCGTTGATGTTTGTTGATTTGGACGATAGTCGTCAAGGGCCTGCGATTCAAGATTTATGGATGATGCTCAGTGGCGATCGAAACAATCAACTGTTACAGTTAGATACCTTAGTGGCTGCCTATGAAGAATTTTGTGATTTTGATCACACTCAACTCAAATTAATTGAACCATTACGCGCAATGCGTATGATTCATTATATGGGGTGGCTAGCTAAACGTTGGGAAGATCCGGCATTTCCGCGGAACTTTTCATGGTTTGCTGATGACAAATACTGGGAGCAACAAATTTTAGCGCTGAAAGAGCAGTATTCTGCACTTCAAGAGCCGCCGCTGAAGTTGCTGCCTAACTAATTATTAAAAATATCTGAAACGAGAGTCCAATGCTTAAAAAACTAAAATTGAGTTTACTACTGCTATGTTTACCTTTTGCTGCGATGGCCGCAGATTTTAAAGCTGGTGAGCACTATGACGTACTAAAAATTGAAAAAAGTAAAACCTCACAAGTAACAGAGTTCTTTTCATTTTATTGTCCGCACTGTTTTAAGTTTGAAGCTGTAGCTAAAGCAATGGAAAAAAGCTTGCCTGCAGGTACTGAGTTTGTAAAAAACCATGTCAACTTTTTAGGTGGTTTAGCGCCAGAAGTGCAAAGTAATTTGAGCTATGCGTATATCATCGCTAAACAGCATAACAAAGGTGAGCAAGTTGCAGATCAAATGTTTGACAGCATTCATATAAAACGTGCTCCACTCAATAACATTAAAGACGTTAAAGCATTACTTGCAGTAAATGGTATTGATAACGATACCTTTGATAAAGATATTGCCAGCATGCCAGTGATTGCGGCGGAAAAAGCCATGCAAGACAAGCAAAATAAGTTTTCACAAATGGGAGCCTTAACCGGTGTACCAACGTTTATCGTTAATGATAAATACAAAATCAATATCAATACCATCAAGAGCCAAGAGCAGCTTGATGAGTTAGTTGCCTTTTTATTACAACAATAAGCTATTAAAACAATAATTTTTGGAGTTTTTACCGATGATCAAATTAGTTAAAGCAGGACTAATAGCGTTGACGCTTGGGTTTGCTACAAACGCCGCCGCGATTCAATATGACGAAGGGACGCATTATGAAACGATTGATGCACGCGCAACTAAAAAGCCAGAAGTTAAAGAATTCTTCTCATTTTACTGCCCACACTGTAATGTTTTTGAATCAATTGTTGCTGAATTAAAGCCGCTACTAAATGAAGGTATTACTTTTAAGAAAAGCCATGTTGACTTTTCGGGTCCGCGTAACCCAGAAATTCAAACGATGTTAGCACAAGCTTACGCTACGGCAACTGTATTACCACAACAAGATGCACTAATTAGCGCTATTTTCAACCATATCCATGGCAAGCGAGCAAACATCAATGAGCTTGCTGATATGAAAGATATCTTTGTTGCTCAAGGTGTAGCTGCTGATGATTTTGATAAGTTTTACAACAGCTTTACAGTAAGAACCAAGGTATCCAAAATGAAGCGTGATCAAGAATATTTTAAACAAAAAGGTGCTTTGAAAGGTGTGCCTACCTTTATTGTAAACGGTAAGTACCGTGTTATTGTTGGTGGTGATTCAGGTATTAAAGATGCTAAAAGTATGGCTGATCTAATTAATTACTTAGCTGCTAAATAGAGCGGTTTAGTGTTTATTGTAAAAAAGCTCCGTACGCGGAGCTTTTTTGTTGCAGGTGGTAAGAAATGCATAAAATACTGGTTTCAAGTTGCTTACTTGGTGCTCCCGTGCGCTACGATGGTAGCGGACAACAGTTACTCCATCCGCAGCTAATCGCATGGCAGCAGCAGGAACGTATAGTCGCTTTTTGTCCTGAGATTGCTGGTGGTTTATCCACTCCTAGAGATCCTGCTGAAATCGTCAACGGTAAAGTGATTACCAATACTGGTGATGATGTGACACCGGAATTTCAGCTAGGTGCAAAACAAGCATTACGCCTTTGCCAACAGTACAATATTCGTTTTGCGCTATTAAAGGAATCAAGTCCTTCTTGTGGTCGTAATACAATTTACGATGGCTCGCACAGTGGTATTAAGGTGGTTGGAATGGGATTAACGGCTTCGCTATTAGAAAAGAATGGTATTAAAGTCTTTAGTGAGCAGCAAATGCCAGCGCTAGTAAAAGCACTGGCATAGATACTTTACAATTTACGTTGTAAAAATACCCCTGATTCAATGTGGTGGGTATATGGAAATTGGTCAAAAATCGCAAACCGTTTAACTTCATGAGTGCGAGTTAGGTGCTCTAAATCACGCTCAAGCGTATCAGGGTTACATGAGATATAAATAATACTCTCGTAGTTAGCCACCAAATCACATGTTAGTGTATCCATGCCTGCGCGCGGCGGATCAACTAAAATGGTCTGACAATCATAGCTGCTTAAGTCAATCCCTTCTAAACGTGAGAAGGTTCGTTCGCCTTTCATAGCTTGAGTAAACTCTTCGCTCGACATACGAATGATATCTAAGTTAGTTACGTTATTTTTAGCAATATTATACTGCGCTGAGTGTACTGACGATTTAGAAATTTCGGTTGCTAATACACGATTAAACGAACCAGCTAAGGCAATTGAAAAGTTACCGTTACCACAATAGAGCTCTAGTAAATCATTTTTTAGTGGTTTACATAAGTCTTGTGCCCACTCCAGCATCTTAATGTTTACTTTAGCATTTGGCTGCGTAAAGCTGTTTTCAACTTGTTGGTAAATAAGTTGCTGGCCATTAACTGTTAAACGCTCAGTAACAAAATCATCACCGAGTACTTCTTTTTGTTTGCGAGCACGCCCAATAAAATCAATTTTAAAGCGCTCACTCAATGATTCTTTTAGTGACTTGATAGCTGCTAGCCATTCTTCGTCGAGTGGTTTGTGATAAAGCAGACTCACTAAAATCTCACCGCTTAAACAAGAAAGATAATCTATTTGGAATAATTTACGACGCAAGACTTCACAGCCTTTAAGATTATCGATCATTGCCTGCATTACTTCCCCAATTAGCGGCGCTGCAGGGTCAAACACATCGACTCTGATTTTATCTTTGGTGGCTTGATCAAACATAATGTGGAATAACTCATCGCCATCGTGCCATACTCTAAATTCAGCGCGTTGACGGTAATGAATTGGCTCAGAGGCAAAGACTTCTAATTGTTCAACACCAAAGCGTTGGAATTGCGCAATGATACGTTGCTCTTTTTCATTTAACTGTGCGTCGTATCCTGTTGTATCGATCTTTATAACCGCCATTACCTACTACCTTATTTCATTATGCTGTTTATCGGCGCTATTGTAGGGGGCAGGGATTATTTGTCTAGGGTCTGTTTATCTTTCTAGGTTAATTTTGCAGCTGTGCGTTTGGTTTTTAGGCAAGGCAGAGCCTATGTAGTGTGGTTATTCCCCATAAATAGGCGATAACGTAGCATAAATGCCAAACGCGCGCTGCCCGAAGGGTTCTGCCTAGGGGCGATTAACTCTTTGTTACTTACATGGATGTAAGTAAGGGGCGTGAGCAGGACGCGGAAGCTTTGCTCAATTTTTACTTAGCCCACTAGGTTACAAATCTCGCGCCGTGATTAAATCG
>NZ_JACJDT010000058.1:0-28087 GCF_014163675.1 Pseudoalteromonas sp. SR44-5 | reverse complement strand
TGAAGAAATAGTCGAACAGGTTTCGCAAGCGTGGAATAAATTCATTTCTGTTCCTGATACGGTTAAAAGCATATGCTCTAGAGACTGGATAAAATTGACTTAATCTTTATGCAGATTGGTATTAACCTTCGACATGCGTTCACTGCCATTTTCTAATCTTGAAAACTAGCGCCCTTTATAGTTAAAAGCCAAACTACAGCGCAGCATACCGACTTTTTTGTGTATGATAGAAATTGAACTAGTTTCAAGATACTAATGTTGCAACGTTTTTATAAAATCAATAATGAGAGAAATAATGTCTGATACAAATTTGCCACAGCATTCTATTGTCGATGACTTTATTGCATCGGTTTGTCATGAGCATGTGGAAATTTTATATAAAGACGATGATATTTTATTGATCAATAAACCCAGTGGCTTACTGAGTTTATCTGGTAAAAATCCGGCCAATTGGGATTCTGTGCATTATCGTTTAGTGAATGGGCAGCCAGGTCTGACTGCCGCATTTCCGACAGCTAAATTGCCGCATCGATTAGACTATGGTACTTCAGGTATTATGATTGTAGGCCTTAACTCTGAATCAACTAAGCTCCTTAATAAGCAGTTTCAATCAGGGACAATAAAAAAACACTATATAGCCATGTTGGATGGCTGGTTATTAAATGACGTAGGTCAAATAAACGCTGCAATAGTCAAAGATAAATTACTCTTTCCATTAGTTAAAATTTGTAATGTGACGGGTAAGTCTGCCGTCAGTGACTATTTAGTATTACAGCGCTTAACATCACCGCCGCGTACTTTAGTGCAATTTACCCCTGTGACGGGGCGTACACATCAATTACGTATTCACAGTCAGAGCATTGGGCACCCAATTATTGGCTGTGATCTGTATAAAAACCAACATAGCCAACAACTGGCTGAGCGCTTACAATTACATGCCAGCGATCTGTTTTTTGTACACCCTCGAAGCTTCAAGCAAACGCACCTACATTGCCCACAGCCATTTTGATTGTAAGAAAAAACAACTTAACTTCCGTGTTTATCTTGCTATAGCTTACTTTTTTGCTCTTTTGACTTGAAGTTAACAAACCGCGCCCCATATTAAGTGCATAACGCAGACACTTTGCAAATTGGAGATATATAAATGACTGCAGCACAAAAAGAAACATTAGGCTTTCAAACAGAAGTTAAACAACTATTAAACTTAATGATTCACTCACTTTATTCTAATAAAGAAATTTTCTTACGTGAGCTTGTGTCAAATGCCTCTGACGCGGCTGATAAATTACGCTTTTTAGCACTTTCAAATGGTGAACTATACCAAGGTGACGCAGACTTACGTGTACGTATCAGTGCCGATAAAGAAAAAAATACCGTAACTATTTCTGATAACGGTATTGGTATGACTCGTGATGAAGTGATCAGCTCGTTAGGTACGATTGCTAAATCGGGCACCGCTGAGTTCTTCAAAAACTTAACTGGCGACCAAAGCAAAGATTCGCAACTGATTGGTCAGTTCGGTGTTGGTTTTTACTCTGCATTTATAGTTGCAGACTTAGTGACTGTTCGTACTCGCAAAGCCGGTGAAGAAAAAGGCGTTGAATGGCAATCACAAGGTGAGGGCGAATACACGCTAGAAGAAATTGAAAAAGCAGGCCGTGGTACTGAAATTACTTTACACCTTCGCGAAGATGAAAAAGAGTTTGCTGATGAATGGCGCCTACGTAGTATTGTAACTAAGTACTCGGATCATATTTCAACACCAGTACAAATGTACAAAGCCGAAGTGCCTGAGTCAGAAGGTGAAGATGGCGAGAAAATTCCAGCCGTACCTGGTGAGTGGGAAAGCATTAACCGCGCCACAGCAATGTGGACGCGTGATAAATCAGAGCTATCTGATGATGAATATAAAGAATTTTATAAGCATGTAAGCCATGATTGGGAAGATCCACTGAGCTGGGCTCACAACAAAGTTGAAGGTAAAACTGAATACACAAGCTTACTGTATATTCCTAAAAAAGCACCATTTGATTTATGGAATCGTGACCGTCAAAGTGGCTTAAAGCTGTATGTACAACGTGTATTTGTAATGGATGATGCTGAGCAATTTATGCCTAGCTACTTACGCTTTGTAAAAGGTTTACTTGATTCAAACGATTTACCGCTAAACGTATCGCGTGAAATTTTACAAGATAACAAAGTTACGCAAGCAATCCGTAAGGGCTGTACGTCACGTACTTTAAAATTGCTTGAGCGTATGGCGAAAAATAAAGCCGACGATTACCAAGTATTTTGGAATGAATTTGGTCAAGTGATCAAAGAAGGTCCAGCAGAAGATGCAGCGAATAAAGAAGCGATTGCTAAGTTACTGCGTTTCTCATCAACACACACTGATGAAGAAGCACAAAACGTTTCATTAGAGCAATACGTTGAGCGTATGAATGAAGGCCAAGATGCGATTTACTACGTTGTTGCAGATTCATTCACTGCGGCGAAAAGCTCTCCACATCTAGAGATCTTCCGTAAGAAAGGTATCGAAGTGCTGTTGATGAGTGACCGTGTTGATGAGTGGATGATGAGCCACTTAACCGAGTTTGCTGAAAAACCATTTAAGTCAATTACCCGTGGTGACCTAGACTTAGGTAGCTTAGATGATGAAGAGACCAAAAAAGCGCAAGAAGAGTCTGAAAAAGAAGTTGCAGGCTTAGTTGAGCGCATCAAAACAGCACTTGGCGATAATGTTAAAGATGTACGCTTTACGCATCGTTTAACTGACTCACCAGCCTGTGTGGTCGCTGATGACAACGACATGAGCTCACAAATGCAAAAGCTAATGGAATCAGTAGGTCAAGCTGCTCCAGAAGCAAAACCAATTTTTGAGCTTAACCCTGAGCATCAACTTGTTAAGCATTTAAATGTTGAACAAGACGAAGACAAATTTGCACAGTGGTCACATGTACTGCTTGATCAAGCCTTGCTTGCAGAGCGCGGTACATTAAAAGATCCAGCAGGTTTTGTGACTCGCTTAAATAAATTAATGTTAGATTTGAGTAAGTAATTGCTCAAAAACTAACATTTTAATAAAAAGGGAACTTCGGTTCCCTTTTTTTATGATCTCAACGTAGTCAATTGGTATAAGTTGCTTGAGTATCTGCGGCGCTTATGGAAGAATTCAAGCTTTATAATAAATCATACTGATATGCTTTTTGTAAAATCAGTATCAAACGAGGACAATGATATGCGCATTATTCTTTTGGGCGCGCCGGGTGCAGGTAAAGGCACTCAAGCTCAGTTTTTGATGGATAAGTACGGTATTCCACAAATTTCAACTGGTGATATGTTACGTGCTGCAATTAAAGAAGGCACACCACTGGGTCTTGAAGCGAAAAAAGTAATGGATGCAGGTCAGTTAATTTCTGATGACATCATCATAGGTCTTGTTAAAGAGCGTATTACTAAAGCTGATTGTGAAAAAGGTTTTTTACTAGACGGTTTCCCACGTACCATCCCACAAGCTGATGCAATGAAAGAAAATGGCGTAGTTGTTGATCACGTTATTGAGTTTGATGTGGCTGATGAAATTATTGTTGACCGCATGGGAGGACGTCGCGTTCATCCTGGTTCCGGCCGTGTTTATCACGTAGTTTACAATCCGCCAAAAGTGGAAGGTAAAGACGACGTAACAGGTGAAGATCTGATCATACGTGCTGATGACACAGAAGAAACAGTACGTAAACGTTTAGGTATTTACCATGAGCAAACAATGCCATTGGTTGATTATTACCAAGCGGAAGCTAAAGCGGGTAATACGCAGTATCATCGTTTAGACGGTACCCAAGCTGTTGAAGCTGTTAATCAGCAACTTGCTGAATTATTGGGTTGATAATTCAATCAATAAAAAAACCGCCGATTGGCGGTTTTTTTATGACTGTTATTTGCAAGATTACAACGCGGTTAAAGCACTTATAACAGGGTCATATTTTGGTTCAGTTGATAAATCGGCTACCAACTGTTTATAAACAATTTTATGACTTGCATCTAATACGAACACAGCACGGGTAAGTAATCCCATATCTTTAATGATCAAACCATAGTTTTGACCAAAGTCACGCCATACTGAATCAGATAAGGCAGTAATTTTATCTATGTTCTCGGCTTTGCAAAAACGTTTTTGTGCAAACGGTAAATCAGCACTAATGGTGAGCATGGCTATATTTGGAAATTGCGATGCAACCTTTTCGTTAAAATGCTTGGTTTGAATGCTACAAACACCAGTATCAAGACTTGGAACAACGCTTATTAAAACGGCTTTACCTTGGTAATCGGCTAAAGTAATTGGCGTGAATGAGCCATCAACCACTTTAAAATCTGGTGCTTTATCGCCTAGTTTTACACCTTGTCCTAATAAAGTGATTGGCTTAGATTGTGCTGATACTTTTCCCGCATCAAGCGTATTTTCGGTCATATCGGCGGCAAAAGCCATTGAACAAAAGGCACTTAAAGCAAAAGTGAGTGAACGGAGCATAAGGTATTTCCTTTAGAGTTAACGCAATTAGGCTGAGTGTATTATAATCATTCATGGACACCAAGAGTTTAATGCAATTTAAAATTGTAATGCATGGTTACATTGATTAACATAAAGCAGTGGTAAATGTTTACATTTTTAATAATAAAAATAAAAGCAATCAGAGAGAGACTATGTCAACATCGGTACTAATTTGTGATGATTCTAAGCTTGCGCGCCGTCAGTTAGCTCGTTCGTTGCCCGATGATTGGGATATTAAAGTTGAGTTTGCTGAAGATGGCGTGCATTGTATTGAGCAAATTAAAGCGTTAAGCCCGGAAATCTTATTCCTCGATTTAAATATGCCGCAAATGGATGGCTACGAAGTACTGCAAGCAATTCAAGAGCAAAACTTGGATATACTAACCGTTGTTGTCTCTGGCGATATTCAGCCGAATGCGCATCAACGGGTGCTCGAACTTGGCGCGATAGACTTTATTCAAAAACCATGTGATGCCCAAAAGCTTGCCGACATTATCGAACACCATGGAATTAAAGATAAAGCAATGCGCGAGCGGCTCTCACACCGCTTAGGTGAGCAAGTTGACCCAGATGTTAGGGATATATACCAAGAGCTGACTAACGTGGCAATGGGTCAGGCTGGAGACTTATTAGCACGGCTATTAAATGTATTTGTTGAACTGCCTATTCCTAATGTCAATATTCTCGAAGTTAATGAACTTGATATGGCGCTGCGCTCAATTGATGCTAATGCAACAACCTCAGGCGTATGCCAAGGTTTTATTGGTGGTGGTGTATCCGGTGAGGCATTGTTGCTTCTAAATGATTCTAGCTTTAAAGAAATTGCGTCCTTGATGAACTATCAAGGGGAGCTCAATAAGAAAATTGAGCTGGAGTTATTAATGGATATTAGTAATATCCTGATAGGTGCAATCTTAACTGGATTATCTCGCCAATTAGACATGACCTTTAGCCAAGGACACCCAGTGGTGTTAGGGCAACATTGTGATGTGTCTGATTTAGTTAAAGCAAACAAATCACGCTGGCAACGTACTCTGGCAATAGAAATTAGCTATGGTATTGAGAACCACAATATTAACTGTGACTTGATGCTGTTATTTACCGAAGACTCACTAAAAACTTTGAAATACAAAGTTGCTTACCTATTAGAAGACTAACATTATGCCTGCTGCTGATTTTAATATGAATGAAATCCATTGGTTAATGGATATGTTTAATACCGTAGATGTTGGTTTAGTGGTATTAGATAGGGACTATAAAGTGTGTATTTGGAATGGTTTTATGGAAAACCATTCGGGTATGTTACCCAGCGCAGTAAAAGATAAAGATTTATTTGATTTATTTCCATCAATTGATGAAAAGTGGTTTCGCAGTAAATCAGAGTCTGTGTTTATTTTGAAAAATCGCTCATTTACTATTTGGGAACAGCAGCCATACATTTTCCGCTTTAAAAATTACCGTCCAATCACGGGTAAAGCAGACCATATGTTTCAAAACGCGACATTTATTCCTCTGTCAAATACGATGGGAGAAGTTGGCCATATTTGTATCATTCTTTATGATGTAACTGATATGGCGGTGAATAAAAAAGAGCTCGAAGAAGTAAATCGTAAACTTGAACAAATGAGTCAAACAGACGCACTAACAAAATTGACTAATCGAGGTCATTGGGAAGATACCCTACGCAAAGAATTTCTTAGGATCAAACGCAGTGGTGGCACAAGTACTTTATTGATGTTTGATATCGATCACTTTAAAAAAGTAAATGATGAACATGGCCATCGTTGTGGCGATGAAGCACTGCGTAACATTGCTGATTTACTGCGTAAAACATTGCGTGAAACAGACATTGCAGGTCGTTATGGCGGCGAAGAATTTGCGGTAACGCTGTTGGACACGGATCGCAAAGGTGCTGAGATATTTGCTGAGCGTTTGCGTAGTTTAATTGAAAATTCATCTTTTTACTTTGGCGAACAACAAATTAAAATGACGGTAAGTGTTGGTTTTGCCTGTTTTCAAGATGAATTTGAGCGCTATGAAAAATGGATTGAAGCGGCAGATAAAGCTCTTTACTTTTCAAAAGAAAATGGCAGAAACTGTATCACGGCGTATAAAGATTTGAGTTAATCTTGATGAGTATAAAAAGCCTTTAAGGCACAATAGTAAAAGGTTTAACTAGCCAAACTAGGTTGCTTTTAATAGGCATAAAAAATGACGCAAAATGCGTCATTTTTTATATTATCACTAGCAATTATCTAACATTCAGGAGGTAAAATAAGCAAGTCTGTTTTTAGTAACCGCATAACTTTTTCAGCGGTATTGCCAATTAACTTACCTTTTATACCTATGTTGCCTACTGAGCCCATGATCACAAGACCTGCATTAAGCTTAGCTGCAATACTTGGGATCACTTGCTCGGCTAAGCCCGCTTTTATGTGAAGGTTATTTTTAAGATCGTGCTCAAGAATTAAATTACGTTGAATGACAGGTAGTTTCTCAAAAGCATTCAGTACTTGTTCGTCTGAAAATACAATGCCTAAGTCTCTTAAAATTGGGGAAACATGAACGGTATAACAAGTATAAAACTGACAGTCATAATGCTTGGAATAAGCTAAACCAGTTTCAATCATATCTTTGTTTAGTTTGTATTTAGTGGCTTTTTCGCTACCTAAATCAAGTGCAGCTAACACATTGGTGTTATTGCGCCAGGTATTATCCGCAGCTAAATAAAGTGGTAGTGGGGTAAAGCGGATCAACTGCCAGTCAAGTTCACTAAATTGACAATGTTCGTCAATATGGCGCGTTTTTATCACCATCTCATAGTTTTCAAAGTCACTCTCATTGGCTAACCATTGCTCGGGCGCTTCATGCCAAATAATATTTAATGAATAATCTGATTCTGACAATTCGCTTTCAAGTAGTGGTACTAATTCTTTTTTGAGAGTAGCCAACCTTGTTTCTTGAATTACTTGCAATTGTTCAGCTGGCGGCGAGAACAAAATATTACCAGCACTTTCATAGGCAAAGGCGACAATATCAATATGTTTTTGCTTACCAATTGCTTTGTGTTTCGCGTGCAAAATAGCAGTACGTGCAAATTCTACTGAATCAATTAGTACGAGAAGCTTTTTATCCATTCTATTCACTCTGTTGTATGGCGTGAATCATCTGATGGACATTGCCCGAGTATATTCAATTCGCCAGAAGTTGACTCTTGTTCCAGTTTTACCTTAAAGCCCCATAGTCTGTAAAGGTGTTTTAATACCTCATGGTGAGACTTTGCCAGTGGAATATCCTGATGTGGCACGTAGCGCAAGGTTAAAGAGCGATCACCTCTAATATCAACATCATAGATCTGAATATTGGGTTCGTGATTACTGAGGTTATATTGTGCTGAGAGCGCAGTCCGTACCGCGTGATAGCCGCTTTCATCGTGGATCGCACCAACTTGTAGATTCGGATCTTTTTCGTGATCGATAATAGTGAATAATTTAAAGTCACGGATAAGTTTGGGTGATAAAAATTGACTAATAAAACTTTCGTCTTTAAAGTTTTCCATTGCAAAGTGCAGCGTATCTAACCAGTTGCTCCCGGCATATTCTGGAAACCACTGTTTATCTTCTTCGGTAGGGTTTTCACAAATACGGCGGATATCCACCATCATATTAAAACCCAGCGCATAAGGGTTAATACCCGAATAATAATTACTATTGTAAGGGGGCTGATACACAACATTAGTATGACTTTGTAAAAACTCTAACATGAATGAGTCAGTGAGTTTCCCTTCATCATATAAGTGATTCAAAATAGTATAATGCCAAAACGTTGCCCAGCCTTCATTCATTACTTGGGTTTGCTTTTGAGGATAAAAATATTGTGAGATTTTACGCACAATACGAATTATTTCTCGTTGCCAAGATTCCAGTAATGGCGCGTTTTTTTCTATAAAATACAAAATATTTTCTTGTGGCTCTGAAGGAAAATGACGCTCGTGTTTTTTAGTTTCCTGTTGATGTGAAGGTATTGTGCGCCAAAGTTCGTTCACTTGTGATTGTAAGTAATCTTCGCGCTCTTGTTGGCGTTTTTGTTCTTCAAATAAAGATATTTGCTGTGGGCGTTTATAACGATCGACACCGTAATTCATAAGTGCATGGCATGAATCAAGTAGGTTTTCGACTTCATCAATGCCATGTTTTTCTTCGCAACGAGCAATATAATTTTTTGCAAATAATAGGTAGTCAATAATAGAGCTGGCATCAGTCCATGTTTTAAATAAATAATTACCTTTAAAAAACGAGTTGTGCCCGTAGCAAGCGTGCGCCATCACTAAAGCCTGCATTGGAAGGGTATTTTCTTCCATTAAATAAGCAATACAAGGATTCGAGTTTATGACAATTTCATAAGCCAATCCCATTTGTCCGCGTTTGTAATTTTGCTCAGTTTGAATAAATTTTTTACCATAAGACCAGTGACTATAGCCAATAGGCATACCAACACTGGAATAGGCATCCATCATTTGTTCTGCGGTGATCACTTCAATCTGATTAGGATAAGTATCGAGGCGATAATGTTCAGCCACGCGGGCAATTTCGTCTTGGTATTGTTGTAGTAATTCAAATGTCCAATCTGGCCCATCGCTCATTCGTTTATTGGTCATATAAATACCTCGCTGTACAGCCTAGGCTGCCCCTTGGTGTTGACGACTCTTCTTGAATAACTCACGGAAAATAGGGTAAATATCTTCAACATTGCGTATATGTTGAATAGCAAAGTTATTATGAGTTTGACAAATATTTTGATACTCACGCCATAGACTCTGATGGGCGCGGGTAGTGATCTCAATATAAGCGTAATAGCGAATGGTACTGAGCAACTTGTTGCGTAAGATCTCTGAGCATTGGGGAGAGTCATCAGCCCAATTGTCGCCATCTGAGGCTTGTGCTGCATACACATTCCACTCGCCAGCGTTATAACGCTCGGTAATTATCTCATTCATTAACTTCAGTGCGCTGGAGACAATTGTGCCGCCAGTTTCTTGGGAATAGAAAAACTCCTGTTCGTCGACCTCTTTGGCTTGGGTATGATGGCGAATATACACCACTTCAATGTCTTTATAACTGCGGGTCAAAAATTGATAAAGCAAAATATAAAAACGTTTTGCCATATCTTTGGTTGCTTGATCCATCGAGCCCGACACATCCATAATACAAAACATCACCGCTTTACTAGTTGGATGAGGCTGTTTTTCATAGTTACGAAAACGCAAATCGTAATTATCAATAAAGGGCACTGCACTGATGCGTTTTTGTAATGCGGCGATTTCTTGCTCCATTAATGCAATAGCAGCTATATCTGGTTCAGGCTCAGCCATTAATAGGCAAAGCTGTGCTTCAAGCTCTGCTAATTGACGCTTTTTACCCGCGCTCATCGCAACACGCCTTGCAAGTGAGCCCTGAAGTGAACGCACAATATCAATATTACTCGGCATACCATCACTACAAAAACCAGCACGATGAGTTTTCATTTGCACGAGTTTGTCTAACTGGTTTTGCTGTAAATTTGGCAGTTCTAAGTCTTCAAACAGTAAGTCTAGGTACTCATCTTTAGAAATCGAGAAGACAAAGTCATCTTCTCCTTCACCAGAGTCACTCGCTTCACCTTCGCCGGCTCCACCACCTTGGCCACCTTGCGGGCGTTTAATTTTATCACCGGTTGAGAACTGATCGTTACCAGGATGAATTTGTTCTCTATCGCCCCCTTTACCTTGATGAAAAGTAGGTTCACTTATATCCCGTTGCGGAATTGAAATACTCTCACCGCTACTGGAATCAGTGACACTGCGTTTATTTATTGCATCTGACACCGCTTCTTTGATCTGTTTTTTATAGCGCCTGATAAAGCGTTGACGATTTAACGTGCTCTTATTCTTACCGTTCAGGCGACGGTCTATAAAATGCGCCATAAAGACCCCCTAAAAATACACAGCTGCGTGTTATTGCGATTTACGCACGCGTAAATACCACTCTGATAACAAACGAACTTGCTTTTGGGTATATCCTTTTTCCACCATACGATTGACAAAATCTTCATGTTTTTTCTGATCTTCTGCGGATGTTTTCGCATTGAAAGAAATAACGGGTAATAGTTCTTCAGTATTGGAGAACATTTTTTTCTCAATCACAGTGCGCAGTTTTTCATAGCTGGTCCACAATGGATTTTTACCGTTGTTGTGCGCCCGTGCACGCAATACAAAATTAACGATTTCGTTACGGAAATCTTTTGGATTTGAAATGCCGGCTGGTTTTTCAATTTTTTCAAGTTCGGCATTTAATGCTTCGCGGTTGAATAGCTGGCCGGTATCAGGGTCGCGATACTCTTGGTCTTGGATCCAAAAATCAGCATAAGTGACATAGCGGTCAAAAATGTTTTGCCCGTACTCAGAGTAGGACTCTAAATAAGCTGTTTGCAGTTCTTTACCAATAAACTCAACATACTGCGGGATTAAATAGCCTTTCAAGTGGCTTAAGTAGCGTTCTTCAACGTCGGCAGAGAATTGCTCTCGTTCAATTTGTTGCTCTAATACATAAAATAAATGCACTGGGTTTGCCGCTACCTCAAGTGTGTCAAAGTTAAACACGCGCGATAAAATTTTAAATGCAAACCGAGTTGATAGTCCGGTCATGCCTTCATCAACACCGGCATAATCTCGATACTCTTGATACGATTTAGCTTTAGGATCGGTGTCTTTCAAGCTTTCGCCGTCATATACCCGCATTTTTGAGTAGATACTGGAATTTTCGGGATCTTTTAACCGTGATAGCGTGGTAAATTTTGCCAATGTTTCCAGTGTGCCTGGCGCGCAAGGAGCATTATATAATTCACTATGTTCCAATAGCTTGTCGTAGATTTTTACCTCTTCAGATGCACGTAAACAATACGGCACTTTGACGATGTAAACACGGTCTAAAAAGGCTTCATTGTTCTTGTTGTTTTTAAAGGTCTGCCATTCTGATTCGTTTGAATGAGCCAAAATCATGCCATTAAAGGGCAGTGCACTAATACCTTCGGTGCCATTATAATTTCCCTCTTGCGTGGCTGTTAAAAGCGGATGCAATACTTTGATTGGCGCTTTAAACATCTCAACAAATTCCATTAACCCTTGATTTGCAAGACATAATGAACCGGAATAAGCATAAGCATCAGCATCGTTTTGAGCAAAATGTTCTAGTTTGCGAATATCAACTTTACCGACTAAAGCGGAAATATCTTGGTTGTTTTCATCCCCAGGTTCAGTTTTTGCAATAGCAATTTGATTTAAAATAGAGGGGTAGCGTTTTACCACTTTAAACTGGCTAATATCACCATTAAATTCAGATAAGCGCTTAGTGGCCCAGGGTGACATAATGGTTTTTAAGTAACGGGGCTTTATTCCGTATTCTTTTGCCATCAGCTCAGCATCTTCATTAGGATCAAAAAGCGCCAACGGGTGGTCATTGACCGGTGAGCCTTTAATTGAGTAAATAGGCACTTGTTGCATTAAATATTTTAGCTTTTCGGCAATCGATGATTTACCACCGCCTACAGGCCCAAGTAGATAAAGCACTTGTTTACACTCTTCAAGGCCTTGCGCGGCATGTTTTAGGTAAGAAACGATTTGTTCAATCGCATCCTCCATACCGTAAAAATCATTAAAGGCAGGGTAACGTGCTACTACTCTGTTTGAAAATAATCGACTTAACCGTGCATCCTTGGAAGTATCGATCATTTTTGGCTCACCAATGGCCGCTAATAATCGCTCTGGTGCGCTGGCATAAGCCGACTTATCAGTTTTACAAATCTCTAAGAACTCAGCGATACTATACTCTTCTTCTTGTGCCGCTTCGTATCGTGCTTGGTAATGCTCAAAAATACTCATGGAAACCTCCGAAAAACCTGCTTAAACTAGGTGCTTACAAATTAAAAAAGAAGCAAAGGTTATTTAAAGCTTAGTCACGAATTTGATTTTTTGTGCAATAAAATTAAAAATTTATGTTAGAAAACAAAAAAGACGCCGGAGCGTCTTTTAAATTGGGCTTGCTCAGAACGGGCAATCAATTATGCGAAGTTAGCGTTCGCGAATTCCCAGTTAACAAGCGACCAGAATGCTTTTAAGTAGTCTGGACGAACGTTACGGAAATCAATGTAGTAAGCATGTTCCCACAGGTCCACAGTCAGTATCGGTGTTACACCGTCTTGAGTTAGTGGCGTTGCAGCGTTAGAAGTATTAACGATGTCTAAAGAACCATCAGCTAATTTAACTAACCATGTCCAGCTTGAACCAAAGTTGTTTACTGCTTTATCATCAAAAGCTGCTTGGAATGCTTCAAAAGAACCCCATTTAGCATTGATAGCATCTGCAACAGCGCCTGTTGCTTCGCCACCGCCATTTGGAGATAGGCTGTTCCAGTAAAAAGTATGGTTCCAGATCTGTGCTGCATTGTTAAATACGCCACCTTCAGAAGAACATACGATTTCTTCAAGTGATTTACCTTCAAATTCAGTACCTGGGATTAAACCGTTAAGTTTAGTCACATAAGTGTTGTGGTGCTTGCCGTGGTGAAACTCTAATGTTTCTTGTGAAATATGTGGCTCAAGTGCATTAATTGCATATGGTAGTGACGGTAGTTCAAATGCCATTTTTTATCTCCATCTTCTTTTGGTTGATAGTTCAAATAGTAATAGTTAATGCCTGTTCAAACAGGGTAGTTACCTATACCAAATGAGATTATAGTGTTACTATAATTGTTGAGTATTTTACTCAAGTTTTAGCAAACAGCAATGCCAAACAGCAGTGCAAATGCAAGACTATTTCGATTGCGGCTTTATTTGCCCACTTTAAGATACATATATGAGGCTTAATGAAAATTTTTCAAGCCTTAATATGTTCAGCTATCGTCACTTTTGAGGTTGTAGATGGAAACCATTGATAAAATTAAACAGCAGATTTCTGAAAATCCAATTATCCTTTATATGAAAGGATCGCCTAAATTACCAAATTGTGGTTTTTCTTCACAAGCATCTCAAGCATTAATGTCATGCGGTGAACCGTTTGCCTATGTTGATATTTTACTAAATCCTGATATCCGAGCTGAATTACCAGCATATGCCAATTGGCCAACATTTCCACAACTGTGGGTTGATGGCGAATTAATTGGTGGTTGTGACATTATCATTGAAATGTTTCAACGTGGTGAATTACAACCACTGATCACCGAAACAGCAGCTAAATATAAAGAAGCTGACGCTGAGTAACGTTTATCAGCAAATCAACAAAAAGCCGCTTAATTGCGGCTTTTTTGTGATTGTTTGTTAGGACCGTGGGGCAGAATGACATGAACACTAAGCCCACCGTGCTTACGATTGTGTAAGCTAATTTGACCATGATGCGCTTCGACTATTTCACGGCACAATGCTAACCCCAAACCACTACCAGCGACTTTAGTTGAATAAAATGGGATCAATGCATTGGCCATCACTTGCTCACTCATACCTTTACCTTGGTCGTTTACACTGATATGTGTGCCTTTAATATTCTGTGTAACAGTGACACTTATATGTTCGCTTGCAGAGCCTGATTCGTGAGCATTTTTTATTAAGTTGATCAGTAGCTGCTCGACTTGAGTCGGATCAGCCAGTGTATGCACGTCATTACTTATATCGAGCATAAAACACCATTGATTTTGCAGTTGTGTGAGCAACACTTGCCAATTAATTGCGCTTGGCTGAGGAGTGGGCAGTTTGGCAAATTTGCCATAGCCTTGTACAAAGTCGTTTAAATGTTTGATGCGTTCAGAAATGGTAGCAAACACGCGGCTAAGTCTGGGTTCGTCTACTTTTTCACTGAGTAACTGGCCGCTGTGCAGCATTGACGACATGGGACCCAGAGAGTTATTAAGTTCGTGACTAATGATCCGAATGACCTTTTTCCACACCTCCACTTCTTGACGGCTAAGTTCGCGGGTGAGTTGTTTAAAGACATATAAGTAATGGTATTGATTGTTAAGTAATAACTTACCGGTTGATAAATGCCACGCTTGAGATTCTTGGTCTTCAGTATCTAGCGTAAATAAACCATCACTACCGCGCGTTAAAGCATTGTTTAACTGTGGATGAGCATTTTCAAGCAGGTGTGCAAACTGACTCCCTTCAAGCGCTGTTTTGGCATTAAAAAGGTCTCGGGCACTGTAGTTACTATAAACAATAAAGCCTTTATCATTTTTTAAAATAACGGCTTGGGGAGAGCTTTGTAGCACTTTATCAAGCATCAGCTCGCGCTGATAGAGCCATTGTTTCTCTTGGCGTAATTGCTTTGCAGTTTGATTATACAATTGACACAAGCGGCCTAATTCATCGTTACCGTTATAAGCTAGTAAGGTGGCTAATTCACCGTCTTTAAAATTAAGCAAACCAGTTTCAAGTGAGTGTATGCCTTGCACCAGAGTGCGGCTGAGCCGAAAAGATAAATAACTTGCCAGCAGTGATGTGAGCAGCGTTGTTATTAGTAGTGAAGGCCAGCTTAAATGGGTTAACCAGCAGATGAGCCAAACAGGAATAAGTGCAGAGATGTTACATATCAGCACTATTTTACGAGTGAGAGACAGTGCCGGTTTATTTTTTTCCATTAGTAATCAATCTCAAATTTCTGCAAACGGCGGTATAGTGCTTGACGACTTAAACCAAACTGTCTGGCAACTTTTGCGATCACTCCTTGGTGCTGACGCATAGCTTGTTCTAGTTCTACTCTACTGGGTTCTTGTTTAGCAAAGTTAGTGTGCAGCGGTTGCGATTGTAGAGCAAAATCATCGAGGGTAATGTCGCCATTAGGTTTGAGTACGGCTGCGCGTTTACAGGCATTTTCTAGCTCACGAACGTTGCCGGGCCAATTGTGCGCGAGTAATCCTTGCTCTGTTGTAAGCGATAATTCGCGCTCGCCTAAGAAGTGTTTAGCAAGCGCTAAAATGTCATCTGGTCTTTGCGCTAAACTGGGTAAATTTAGCTCAATCACGTTGAGGCGATAATATAAGTCTTCTCTAAATCGACCTGCATGAATAGCCGCTTTTAAATCTTCATTGGTAGCTGAAATAACCCGAACATTTACTTTTTGTGTTTTTGTTGAACCGAGTCGTTCAAACTCACCAGTTTGTAACACGCGCAGTAGTTTCATTTGCCCTGATAATGGCAGGTTACCAATTTCATCTAAAAATAGCGTACCACCATCAGCTGCCTCAAAGCGACCAATTCGCTGTTTGGTGATGCCAGTATAAGCACCCGCTTCAGCGCCAAATAATTCGGCTTCAATTAAATCATGGGGCAGGGCTGCGGCATTGATGGTCAAAAACGGGGCATGGTTTAAGTGAGAATTGGCTTGAATAATTTGTGCAATGCGTTCTTTACCACTGCCATTTGCACCTGTTATTAGCACAGAGACATCTGACTTAGCGACTTGTATTGCCATATTGAGAATTTTTTCCATGGCGGTACTTTGATACACTAAACCAACTAGGTTGGCATCGGCTAAACTTGATGTTCGCTCTTGCTGGTGGCGCGCATACATTACATTTTGTTGTTTTGCTTGGCCAAGTTCGATTAAGTTATTAACACAGGTGAGGAGCTTGCTATCGTCCCATGGTTTAGGTAAGTAATCAGCGGCGCCGGCTTTGACTAGCTCTATGGCGCTGGCCAGTTCAGTCCACGCGGTGATCAAAATAATCGGTAAGTGCGGGTTGAGAGCTCTTAGTTGATAAAACAACGCTTTACCTTCTTCGCCAGAGGTGGTGTCATTGCTAAAATTCATATCTTGAATAACCAGCGCGATACGTTGGTATTGCACTATTTGTAAGGCTTCAAGCTGCGTTTTTGCAGTCACAACCTGATAGTCATGAATTTCTAACAGTAATGACAAGGCTTCTAATATGGCAGGGTTGTCATCGACAATAAGTATTTTTTCCATGTGAATTTAATCGCTGTTTTTGTTATCTTTATTTCAAAATGCTACACGGTATTAAACCAGTGTAGCATAGGTTGGGAGCTGCTTTATATTGTTCGCGTGGCGATACTCGGTGATATGTTGGCGGCACGTTTTGCAGGGCCAAACACGGCAAGTAAGCTCATAACAAACACCATAATGGCAGTGCCTGCGATATAGCTCGGTGGCAGTGCGGCAATTGAAAAGTGCTGCATTAATAATTGACCAAGTAACAGCGCCGCAATAATGCCAAGGAGCAAGCCCACGCAGCAGATCATCGCATTTTCAACTAAAAAGTAGTTAATAATGGCTGATTTTCGGGCTCCTAATGCACGGCGAGTGCCTATTTGCTTGGTGCGTTTGCTGATATTAAATAAGGTTAAGCCAAAAATCCCCAATGCAGTTACCAGTACTAATATCGTGATGAGCACAATCAGCATACGCATCATCAATTTGTCTGCTGCAACATATTCGTCTTTAAGTTGATCTAAGCCATTGATATTGTTGATCACCCGTTTATTGTAATTATTCAGCATCGCGGTTTCGATTTGCTTCATCACAGCTGCACGTTGACCAGGCTTGGTTCTGACTGCAAATTGTGCGTAAGTTTTGCCTTGAATATAAGGGATCAGCGCAACATTATTTGGGTGACTATCTTTAAGCCAAGGGCTCTTCATATGATCTGCCACACCGATAATCGTCAAAGGCAAATCGCCAAAATAAATTGTTTTGCCGAGGCCATCACCTTCAGGAAAAAGTTCATCGAGTAAAGCTTGCGTGACAACAGTAACATTGGTAGTTCTCTCAGTAGGTGAATTAGTGATTGTTACTTCATCCTCTGTAAAGTTGCGCCCTGCAATTAGTTTTACACCATAAGTGTCTAAACCATGCTCATCAATGAAAATATAAGAACTACGGATACTTTTACTTTCTTGAGGAGCCGGTTTCAAATTAAAGCTTGATGCACTGCCACTACCGGATAGGGGAATACTGCTGCTTTGCGCTGCATTTACAACCCCAGGTAGTGCTCTTAACATCGCTTCGTCTAATTCAAACTGTTGACTTATATCGATATCTTTACCAAAGGTCATCACATTGAATTTAAAAATATCGTGTTCAGGATAGCCAGTGTCTTGATTTAAAAAAGCGACTCTATCTTGGATAATAAATGCCGCATTACTAACGATTGCGGTGGTTATGGCAATTTGAATTAAGAGTAATATTGCCCCGACTTTTGAGCGGCAAAGAGCATGAAATATAGGTTTGATCTCTAACATTAGTGTGCTCCTTATTGGCTTTTAAGATAAATAGCTGGGTTAGTACGGCAAACCAGCCATGCAGGATAAAGCCCGGCTACTATGCAGGTTGTAATAGCGATAACAGGCGCACTGAGTAACATAGTGATATCCATTGTGGCGATTGATGAATAGTAATCATAGCTTTGACGAACAGCCCACAAACCTAATTGCGCAAGTACGATACCGACTAGGCCGCCAAAACATCCAAGCATAGCCACTTCAACAAGGTGTTGTAAAAACACTTGTCGTTTACTGGCGCCTAGTGCTCGGCGCACACCTACCTCCGGTGCCCGACGCAAAAACTTAGCTAGCAATAAACCAAGAATATTTGCTAAACACACTGCTAAAAACATAAAACTTAAGCCGACCAATATTTTATTGTCTTCACTCACGACATTATTGTATTGCATCCATTGGTTAACATCACGTAGCTTATATTCGGGTTTTTCTCGGGCAAAGCGGCCGCGCTTTTTTTGCTCTTGAATGTAAGAATTAAGATAATTTTCGTAGTTTGTTTTTTGCTCCGCGCTATCTAGTTGCGCCCAAAATTGGATCCAAACTATTTCCGATTGCATTTTATCGGCGTAGCTATTGATATTCTCATGTTTCCAACCGTTGCTGTTGCCCCAAGTAGTTAGCTCTTTGGTTTTGACTAAGCTAAATGGTAAAAATAAATCTTCAGGTTCATTAAATGCACCATTATTTAAATCATAATACTTAAGGTTAAGTGACCAGTCAGCGATCACACCAACAACTTCGTAGCTGTAATCATCTAAGTAGATCAATTGGCCAATTGAGTTGTTTCCTGCAAACAGTTTATCGTTGAGTTCTTTTGAAATCACCACCACAGGGGCGGCAGATTGCTCTTGTTGTTCACTCCATTCACCGCCGTAAATAAACGATACATTAAACATATTAAAAAAATCAGGCGTAGTCATCCGTGCATTACTGGTAAACGGCTTTACTTTGTCTGAGTCTAGATACACTGAGAATCCAGTACGCATCATCGCGACCTTTTTTTCAGGAACAGGCGCATTCTGCAAATTGACTGCATCTTGATAAGTCAGTTGCATAGGAAGGTTATCCTCGGTCCACCACGTATGGCCTTCATCCATGGTTTGTAATTGCACAGTATAAAGTTGATTGCTTTTTTCGGGAATAGGATCCGCCGACATCATATGATAAACGCTTAAACTGGTCATGGTTACACCAATCCCAATAGCAATGGCTAGCACCATTAACATGCTTACCAGTGGTGTGCGCTTAAAACTACGCCAACTTAAATCGAGGTAATGTAATAGCATAAGTTACACTCCAGCCACATTTTTTAGGTTTTGCGCGCCTTGATACAAGGTAAAGTCGGCAAGTTGACCATCGACCACTTGAATATTACGAGGTGCTCTGCGGGCAAGTTCTGGGTCATGAGTCACCATAATGATGGTCGCGCCGTCACGGTTAATTTGCTCCAGCAACTCCATCACTTGACGTGCCATTAAGCTGTCTAGGTTACCTGTTGGTTCATCGGCTAATAAAAAGCGCGGCTCACCGGCAAGGGCGCGGGCAATCGCTACCCGTTGCTGTTGACCACCTGATAACTGCTGCGGCAAATGTTTAGCGCGTGAAGCTAGACCTACTTGTTCTAAGCACTGTTCAATACGACGTTTACGCTCGCTTGCTTTAATACCTCGGTAGCGCAGTGGTACTTCAATGTTTTCATATAAATTTAAATCAGGGATCAGGTTGAAGCCTTGGAAAATAAAACCAATTTTTTGATTGCGACAATCCGCCCGTTGATTGTCGTTCAGTTTGCCAACATTAATACCATCGAGCAGATATTCACCACTGCTAAAAGGTTCTAACATGCCTGCGATATTTAAAAAGGTGGTTTTCCCGGAGCCACTAGGGCCAGTTACTGCAATAAACTCACCTTCATCTACGTGCAAATTAAAGTCGCGTAATGCATGGGTTTGCACCATTTCTGTTTGATACAGTTTACTAATATTGTTCATTTTAAGCATGAGTTGATCCTTGTAATATGGTTGTTCTTATCTCAGTAATAATGTTGGCGCTTGTTTAAAGTTATCGTAACTGGAGATGATCAGCTGATCGCCTGAGCTAACACCTTGTAGCAATTCTATTGCGTTGATGCTGCTTGCCCCGGTTGTGATATTTACCAGTTGTGCGGTGTCGCCGATAACTTTGTAAACCTGCGTACCACCTTGCTGCATAAACGCACCGCGTTTGATTTGTAAAACGTCATCACGATTTTCTAATAAAATGCGCGCTGTTAATCGCTGGTTTTGGCGAATGCCTTTTAGCTCTTCGTCAAAGCGTACTCGAGTAGTTACTTCACGATTGTTAACTTCCGGCGAAATTGCCGACAACACACCAGTCACTTTTTTTGCCCCGAGTGTGAGCTCAACTTCCATTCCTAAACCGAGTTCGTTGGCGTAACTTTCAGGTACTTGCAGTTGTGCTTCAAAATTACTTAAATCAACCAGCGTCATTAACGGCTGACTTTGGGTAACGGCTTCTTTTTGTTGTACAAGCAGGTTACCAACAATACCGGTGACGCTGGCTTTAATAGTTAAGTTTCTGACTTGACGATTTAAATCATCAACGATCAGTTGTTGGCGAGCGAGATCGCGCTCTGCAGCTTTGAGTTCAAATGCGAGTGTATCTTTAGCAAGTTCAACTTCTTGTTGAGCGTGTTTGTAAGAAAGCTTGGCTCGGGCAAGATCATCAACTGCTTTTTCTAAATCAATTTGGCTGATCAAGTTTTTTTCGATAGAAAGCTTAGCACGGCGATTTTCCCTGTCTGCTGCATTGAGCTCTACTTGGGCGAGATCAAGCGTTTTGGTTAAGCTTAACTTTTGTCGGCGTGCTTCTAAGTGCTTACGTTGTAATTCACCATCAAGGCGGGCTAACACCGATTGTTGCTGTTTTAGTTCATTATTGAGTTCTGGGCTATCGACTAAAGCAATAATGTCATCTTTATTTACTTTATCACCGGCTTTAACTTGTAAATCCACATATCCACGTTCTGGGCTATAAACCTTAGGAGCATTTGCAGCAACAATTTTACCGCTGGCGGCTACATCACGTACTAAACGACTAATATTAACGGTAGCAATCTGTAAAGAAGCCCGGTCAACAGAAATACTGCCTTGATTGTTACCCATAAATGCTTGTGCACATAAAGCAAGTACGGCAAGTGATAGCGCCAGCACTATTAATGGTTTTTTGTAACTGCGTCTTTGCGTAATACTTACATCTTGTCCGCTGGTATCTTTTATCATGAGTGATCCTTAGCTATGTCTATTCTCGCAGTAAGTGATCATCAAGCTCACTACTAAGACAGTGATTGGTGAAACTAAAAATAAACTGAGAATAAACATAAGTTGTGTCCTGTAATTATCTTTTAATGTTTATTCGAATATCATGCCACTATTTAATGTCATGATTTTAATGAAATAATTATTTATTTTTAAATTATTTGGTGTCCGCGGACATAAATTGTGTCCGCTGCGGACACTTTACTATGGCGGCTAAGAAGCTGCCGCAGGCGTCAACAGGGTGAGCAAGCTAAAAACTTACTAACTAGCGTAAATTATGCAAAATGTGACTGTTGTGATGATAATTATGCATTAATTAGTGGCTTTAAATTTACCTATAAAAAGACACTGGAAAGAGTATTTACTCTAATGCGCACTGTGGTATCGACCTTGAACGACAACAAAGAGATTCAATAAAAAAGAAAGCATTTATTTTCGCTACATAACTCAGTGAATATTTATTCATTTTTACTCTGGTTTACGTTAACGTAAACTGCAGGTTTGCAGAGCGGTTATTTTACAACTTGTTAAATATGACACCAGTGTCATAAAAAAATAACGGGTAAAATATCGCTAAATGTTAAAAATAGGCATGAAATAAAAAGATTGTGTTGTGGTGAGAAATATTCAAGAATGTGAATATGTATTCAAGGCGCTATTGACTCAATGTACAATTGGCGATAGTTTTGACTGTCTGCTAGCAAACCGTCGAGAAGGTCATTCATAGCTAGCTGTTGTAGCAAGGGGAGGGGTCTATGTTATACGACTCAAAATTAGAAAAAGATAATTGTGGCTTTGGCTTAATAGCCCAAGTTAATGGTCAGGCAAGTCATCGTTTAATTCGAACAGCGATCACTGGCTTAGACCGTATGGAACACCGTGGTGGTATTTCTGCCGATGGTAAAACAGGCGATGGCTGTGGCTTATTATTACAAAAGCCAGATAGCTTTTTTCGTGCTATTGCCGCTGAAAAAAATTGGCACTTGGGTAAAAATTATGCCGTTGGCATGATTTTCCTAAACTCAGATCCAGTACTTGCGCAAGCTGCAAAAGATATATTGAGTGAAGAACTCGAAAAAGAAACCCTCAATATTCAAGGTTGGCGAATTGTGCCAACAGATGAATCATGTTTAGGGCCAATTGCAATAAAGCAGTTACCTAAATTTGAACAGATTTTTGTTAATGCACCAGAAGGCTGGCGCCCAAAAGATTTAGAGCGTCGTTTATACGTTGCGCGCCGTCGTGCTGAAAAGCGTTTAAGCGAAGATGAAGGCTTTTACATTGCCAGCTTGTCAGGGTTAGTAACTATCTACAAAGGCTTAATGATGCCGGTGGATTTGCCTAACTTCTATTTAGATTTAGCCGATATCCGCATGACCAGCGCAATTTGTGTATTTCACCAACGTTTTTCAACTAATACACAACCGCGTTGGCCTTTGGCTCAGCCGTTCCGCTATTTAGCGCATAACGGTGAAATCAACACCATACAAGGTAACCGCCAGTGGGCTCGTGCTCGTTCATATAAGTTTGCATCGCCGCTTATTCCAGATTTGCAATCAGCAGCACCCTTTGTCAATGAAACCGGCTCAGATTCATCAAGCCTAGATAATATGCTTGAGTTGTTTTTAGCTGGTGGCATGGATTTATTTCGTGCTATGCGAATGCTAGTACCACCTGCATGGCAGAAAAACCGTGCGATGGATGATGACTTACGTGCATTTTACGACTTTAACTCTATGCACATGGAACCATGGGATGGCCCAGCTGGTATTGTGATGTCTGATGGGCGTTTTGCTGCGTGTAACTTGGACCGTAATGGTCTGCGTCCTGCACGTTATGTGATCACTCAAGATGGCTTTATTACCCTAGCTTCTGAAGTGGGTATTTGGGATTACACTGCGGATGAAGTGGTTGAGAAAGGCCGCGTTGGCCCTGGTGAGCTGTTAGTTATTGATACTCAGTTAGGTAAAATTTGGCACTCAGACGAAATTGATCGCGACCTTAAATCTCGCCACCCATATAAAGCATGGCTTGAGGCCAATGTTAAGCGCTTAACGCCGTTTGAGCAGCTATCAGAGCAAGATGCGGGCAACCGTTCATTTGATGATGAAACATTACTGAAATATCAAAAAATGTTTGGTTACACCAATGAAGAACTTGATAGCGTTATTCGCGTAATGGGTGAAATTGGTCAAGAAGCAACCGGTTCTATGGGGGATGACACGCCATTTGCAGTGCTTTCTGAAGGTAACCGTTCATTGTTTGATTACTTCCGTCAAAAGTTTGCGCAAGTAACTAACCCGCCAATCGATCCACTGCGTGAAAACCATGTAATGTCGCTGGCGACCTGTATCGGTAGTGAGCAAAACGTGTTTAACGAGACCACCGGCCACGCTAAGCGTCTACAGTTTGATACTCCAATTCTAATGTATGCAGACATGCAACAATTATTGAGCGCTGATCAGGCTCATTACAGCTATTGCAAAATCGATATCACCTACAGCAAAGAAGAAGGCCTTGGTGATGCAGTAATCCGTATTTGTGACGAAGCGCAAGAAAAAGCAGCTGGTGGCTGTGTCATGTTGTTTTTGAGTGACCGTAATTTTGATGAGAATAAATTACCAATTCCTGCCGCTATGGCTGTTGGAGCGGTACAAAAGCGTTTAGTTGATAACAATTTACGTTGTGAATCAAATATCATCATTGAAACAGGTAGTGTCCGTGACGCGCATCAATTTGCGGTATTAATTGGTTTTGGTGCAACGGCAATTTACCCGTACTTAGCATATGAATCACTGGTTGCGATGAGCGACTCTAAAGTGATCAACAAGAGCTATTGCCAAGTTACGCTTGCTTATCGTAATGCAATCAACAAAGGCTTGTACAAGATCATGTCAAAAATGGGCATTAGTACCGTGGCATCGTATCGTTGTTCAATGTTGTTTGAAGCAGTTGGTTTGTCGGATGCAATTGTTGATACCTGTTTTAATGGTGTGGCAAGTCGCATTAAAGGCGCGTGTTTTACTGATTTTGATGATGACCAACGCAAGTTACATACTTTGGCATTAAGTAAACGTAAATTACTCAGCCATGGCGGCTTATTAAAGTATGTGCATGACGGCGAGTATCACGCGTACAACCCAGATGTTATTCAAACGCTACAAAAAGCGGTGCGCTCAGGCGAATATTCTGATTACAGCGTATACGCAGATCTTGTTAATAAGCGCCCAATTGCCACATTACGTGACATGCTTGCACTGAAACTGCCAGCAGAGGGGATCAGTATTGATGATGTTGAGCCTGCAACTGAGCTATATAAGCGTTTTGACTCGGCGGCAATGAGTATCGGTGCATTATCGCCAGAGGCGCATGAAGCGCTTGCAATTGCGATGAACCGCTTAGGTGGCTGTTCAAATTCAGGTGAAGGCGGCGAAGACAAACTACGCTATGGTACCGAGAAAAACTCTCGTATCAAGCAAGTCGCGTCAGGTCGTTTTGGGGTAACACCACATTACTTACGCAGTGCTGACGTTATTCAAATTAAAGTAGCGCAAGGTGCAAAACCAGGTGAAGGCGGGCAATTGCCGGGCGAAAAAGTAACCCCGTATATTGCTAAGCTTCGTTACTCGGTACCGGGTGTGACCTTAATTTCGCCACCACCGCATCACGATATTTATTCGATTGAAGATTTAGCTCAGCTTATTTTCGATTTAAAACAAGTAAACCCTAAAGCGTTGATCTCAGTAAAACTAGTATCAGAGCCAGGTGTGGGCACAATCGCCACTGGTGTTGCTAAAGCATATGCTGATTTAATTACTATTTCAGGCTATGACGGCGGTACTGGCGCAAGCCCGCTAACGTCGGTTAAATATGCGGGTAGCCCGTGGGAGCTTGGTCTTGCTGAAACACAACAAGCGCTGGTTGAAAACGGTTTACGTCATCGTATTCGTTTGCAAACTGATGGTGGTTTAAAAACCGGCCTTGATATCATCAAAGCAGCTATTTTAGGTGCAGAGAGCTTTGGTTTTGGTACGGGTCCTATGGTTGCGCTTGGTTGTAAGTACCTGCGTATTTGCCACCTAAATAACTGTGCAACCGGTGTAGCAACGCAAGACGAAACATTGCGTCAAAAACATTTCCATGGCCTACCAGAAATGGCGATGAACTACTTTAAGTTTATTGCTCAAGAAGCCCGTGAAATTATGGCAAGCCTTGGGGTTGCCAAACTAACAGACTTAATCGGTCGTCTTGATTTACTCGAAGCGATTGAAGGTAAAACTGCAAAACAGCAAAAAATTGATTTATCGTCAGTGATTGCACAGCCGAATAACCCAACTGGTGAAACCTTATACTGCAGCGCACCTAATACGTCACATTATTTAGGTAAGTTGAATGAAACCTTACTTGCTAAAGCTCAACAAGCAATTGATGAGAGCAGCGGTATTTCACTGGTCAGCCGTATTTGTAACACTGACCGTTCAGTGGGCGCGATGTTATCGGGTTATATAGCCGATAAGCATGGCAATCAAGGCATGGCGGCTGATCCTGTCTCGATTGAGTTACACGGAACCGCTGGTCAATCATTTGGTGTATGGAATGCTGGTGGCCTAGAAATGACCCTAGTCGGCGATGCTAACGATTACGTAGGCAAAGGCATGGCGGGCGGTAAGCTGGTTATTCGCCCACCACTGGGTTCGTCATTTGAAAGTCACAAAGCGACCATCGCAGGTAATACCTGTTTATATGGTGCAACGGGTGGCAAGCTGTTTGCTGCAGGTTGTGCTGGAGAGCGTTTTGCGGTTCGTAACTCAGGCGTGCAAGCGGTTGTTGAAGGCGTAGGTGATAATGGCTGTGAGTACATGACCGGTGGCGTAGTTTGCGTGCTGGGCAATGTAGGCGTGAACTTTGGTGCAGGTATGACCGGTGGCTTTGCCTATATTTTGGATGAGCGTAATGACTTTGAAAAACGCATCAATCCAGAGCTAGTCGAAGTGGTGCTGTTAGATGAGCTAGCGTCACACCAAGAGCATTTGCGTGGTCTAATTGCTGAGCATTTAGAACTAACAGGCTCAAGCCGTGCAGAAACTATTTTAGCCAGTTTTGAAACGTATTTACCAAAATTCAAACTAGTTAAGCCAAAATCAAGTGATGTGAAAAGTTTACTCGGGCATCGCGCTCGTAGTAGTGCTGAACTTCGTGTTCAAGCACAGTAAGGGGGTAGTATGAGCGAGAATGTATATCAATTTATAGACGTGCAGCGGGTTGATCCCCGCAAAAAGCCAATTTCGTCACGTAAAAAATCATTTGTTGAAATTTACGAACCCTTTTCAGAGAAGCAAGTAAACTCACAAGCGGACCGCTGCCTAGATTGTGGTAATCCGTATTGTGAATGGAAATGCCCAGTGCATAACTATATCCCACAGTGGTTAAAGTTAATTCGTACTGGCCGTATTCTTGAAGCTGCGGAGCTATCACACCGCACAAATAGTTTACCAGAAGTGTGTGGCCGGGTGTGCCCGCAAGATCGTTTGTGTGAAGGTTCATGTACATTAGACGAAGAGTTTGGTGCAGTAACAATCGGTAATATTGAAAAATATATTACTGATACTGCATTTAAAATGGGCTGGAAGCCTGATATGTCGTACGTGGTATGGACCGATAAAAAAGTAGCTATCATAGGTGCCGGCCCTGCAGGCCTAGGTTGCGCTGATATTCTAGTGCGTAATGGTGTAAAACCAGTGGTATTTGACCGTCATCCAGAAATTGGTGGCTTGCTTACTTTTGGTATTCCATCGTTCAAACTTGAAAAACAAGTCATGCAAAAACGTCGTGAAATTTTCACCGAAATGGGGGTTGAGTTTAAACTTAACACTGAAGTTGGTGTTGATATCACTATGGATGAAATATTGGCCGAATACGACGCAGTATTTTTGGGAGTGGGGACTTATCAAAGCATGCGTGCTGGCCTTGAAAACGAAGATGCACCAGGTGTACATGATGCATTACCGTTCTTAATCGGTAATACCAACCGTGTAATGGGCTATGATGAGTCTAACCAAGCTTATCTTGATATGGCTAACCAAAAGGTTGTGGTACTTGGTGGTGGTGATACCGCGATGGACTGTGTACGTACCTCAATTCGTCAAGGTGCGGCAAAAGTAATCTGTGCTTATCGTCGTGATGAAGAAAACATGCCAGGTTCAAGACGTGAAGTGAAAAACGCCAAAGAAGAAGGTGTTGAATTTACTTTTAACGTGCAACCAACCGGTATCGTACTAAACGACAACGGCCATGTTGCAGGCGTACAAATGGTGAAAACCCAAATGGGTGAACCAGATGAAAAAGGCCGTAGCAGAGCTGAAGTGATCCCGGGTTCTGAGCATGTGATTGAAGCCGACCAAGTACTCATGGCGTTTGGTTTCAAACCACACAAAATGGATTGGTTAGAAAAGTACGATGTAGAAATAAACCACTGGGGCGGCATTAACGCACCAGAACAAGGTGAATTTACCCATCAAACAACTAACCCTAAAATCTTTGCTGGCGGCGATATAGTGCGCGGCTCAGATTTAGTAGTCACAGCAATCTTCGAAGGGCGTAACGCCGCCGAAGGGATCATGGACTACTTGAAAGTGTAACGTTTTAAAGGTTTAAGAATGTAAAAAGCAAGCCAGATGGCTTGCTTTTTTTATGGCTTGGATAGTAGAGTTTTAAGCGCTAAGTCGTAAGTTTTAAGTTTACTCGGTGTTAAATTAAGCAACGTAGGTAGGGTGACAACTCTAAAGTATCCCCAGAATTAGCCTTTATATATCAATGAACTAATAGTATTAAAAAATGTGGGAAGCGAGGGAACATTCATGGTGTTTTGTGATCTTATGAATCGCTTAAAAACAACAGAGCTAAA
>NZ_JACJDT010000057.1:0-28321 GCF_014163675.1 Pseudoalteromonas sp. SR44-5 | reverse complement strand
AACGAGTCATTGCAAATTGAAAATAATCAGCACAAAAAGAGAAACTAACAACCGAAAATGAGCAAAGGACAAAGGAAAACGGAAAACGAGCAAAGAGCAACGAGCAACGAAAAAATAAAAGTGCCGTTAATTTAAGTCAAGCATATTTTTTTAATATAACTACAGTTGGTTAAGTTAGCCGTAGCTAAATCGACTTAAATTAAAAAGTGGTCTTTTAACTTGTAAAAATCGTTACTGGAAACAAAGGGATTAGACAAGACCTAGCCCTAGCGGTTTTCACACACCAATTTTAGCCTTCAAGTTCATCCTAATTTACTTCTCATTCTCTTCTCTTTGTGCAAAAGATCTTTAATTGAATTATTCACAAAAAAGGTTAAGAGGCGCTGCGCTTTAGAGGGCTATAAGCAAATGCTATGCTAATAACGTAAGGATTATTGCAGAGCACTGCTTATATTTCATATGCGCCTATTTTAAGTGCTGACGAATCCTTTTACCAAACAAATGTTTAAACTTAATTAAGTTAATAATGTGCCATAATTTAATATCAGAAAGATCACTCTCATCTAAAATCGAACCGTCACGATAAACCGCTACTCTAGTGGCTCTTTTACCCTCTATTGGCTCCCATGAAAGCACATTACCAAATTCACTTTCAATACCATCTCTGCTTTCAAGTAAATAGCTCAGACATGACTCATTTTGTTCAGCGTTGCCAAAGTCAATATAAAGCTCAGTCCGCACTTTATTACCTTGACAAAAATTTGCGCCATAGTTGATACCTGAGATACCTGAAGCAAATGAATACCAGTTTTGGGGTTGGCCAGCCTTAGCTGAAGTAAACTTGTGATCGTCTCGCAACTCATTAATTAAACCTTGAAAGTATTCGCGATACTTTTCAGATTTAGCACTTGTTTTTTGAACAGACTTATTTGCAGACTTGCTCTTTTGCCACTCGTTTGGAAATACAACTGGTTTTAGGTTAAACGCGGGTTTTGAGTCATCGATTTTAATAACTTCAACAACAACGGCAAAGAATTGAGTTTGATTGTCTGTTCTGTGGTTTAGCCAGTCTAAGGCTTGTCGATGCTCTTCACGAATTGTTTCAGCAACCCAAATTACAAATGAAGCATCAAAACCAGCTGCATATGTTAGCAACTTACCTAAGTGATCATGATCAGTTTGAGAAAACTGGTTTTCGATAATAACATTTTCAGCGGAACCAAGATCCCTAGCTAAGATATCAAGAGAAAAACTCCCCACACTAGCTTCTTCTTGAATCAACTCAAGCTCCAAACCGACTGCATTACCTAGTTCTTCAATATTTTCTGCTAACCACGGAGTAAAGTCTTGCGCTTCGTGCGCCCAAATATCTCGTAAGGGAACTTTCTTCAACTCACCAAACATATATTACTTCCTATTTATCCGACTGGCATAAAACGAGCCTGTAGAATTACTCGTTTTTAATTTATTTTTATTGATGGTTCAACCATAGCCCAGTTGCTATTTTGATTCAATCGACAACTGGCTTTCACGTAAAATATAAAAAAGAGGGCTTGGTGTTGTTTTAATTGGCATTTTTGCAGGTGTTTGAGTGGCTTATTTTAGGTGGTAAGTGCCTAGCCTTATCAGTACATCGTGATTACAGGAGGTGAACCGCCCACTGCACTTACTGTAAATAAAAAGCGCATATGGGTGATGTTGAAAGAGCTCAGGCTACCCGATTAGTGTAAGCTACATTTGCAACAAGAACTTACGTAAATCACGCTCTTGTCTCATTATGTGTAAAATAAAAATCTTATCATTGTCTATTTTGTAAAATATACGACAAGGATTAACTATCACTTCACGGTAATTCAGATTTGATAGTTCAATCGGTGTTTTCCCTGATTCAGGGAACTCTTCAAGGCGTTCAACTTTAGCAAAGATTTTCGCCACCAACTTTTTAGCTGACAGCAAGTTACTCAATGCAATATATTCAGCGATATCGTTTAGATTTTCCAGAGCAGGATTTGTCCAGATTATTTCAGCCATTTATTCATTTTCTCTTTAGCTTCAATATTAGACATAGTTTCTCCTCTACTTATTGCCTGCTCGCCTTTAGCTAACGCCTCAAGGATTTGCATACGTTTTTGCATGAATTCGAAGTCATCAACATCAACAAGATACGCTGACGGTTGCCCATGTTCGGTGATTAATACGGGCTCTTTAGTTAAATGCAGTTCAGATAATATTTTCGTCGCTTGGCGTTTCAATGTTGTTACTAACTCTACTCTCATAATAACCTCCACAAAAATGTATCACTATAGTAGCACTGAGTAAGCAATTTAGGAAACACAGCTAACGAGCATGTAGATTAAAATTAGACTAAAATAGACTGACATATTCGATTGATGAAACCAGCCCTCTTGAGTAGTGCCATGATGAAGTTAACCGATGAATGTCTCGGCTCTGGCATACTGCTTCGCTCTACCTTCTAAATCCATTTGGTCGTAGTGCCCCAGCGACCCCAAAAGGATATGGGAAAACCTGGCTGCGATAAAAGCGCCTCTATATGTGTTTGCCGTAAGCTACTTGCTTAACAGCCACATCGACAGACGAAGTAAACGAATTTGTTTATTGATTTAGAATTGACCGTCACTGAACAAAAACGGTCAAAAGGAATACTAGTGCCTATTGACAGAGTTAAGGCTCATATGTGTTATATGACTTAAAGTGAATCAAAAACATCTTTTTTCAAAAAGAACACTGCATCAACAATTGGAATATTTTCATATAAATCAATCACTTTTTTCATTTGCTCTTTATTAGTTCCAATGAAATATTTATTTGCTTGTGCATAAATCAACATACATAATTTAGTTGAGAAAGTAGCATCAAAAGTTCTACTTTTAATTGCATCTGGAGAGTAACTTATAAGTTGTGTGTTTGACACTGGAAATATTATTTTAGCATTAAATGAGTGTACTTCAGTAAAATTTTCTATTAGCAGTGGATTGTCACTACAAGGTAAGTTATTCCACACGCCATCGTTTATTTGATGGTACTTCCACTTGCTTAAATCATCATCTTTAAGAGTGAAATCGAAGGATATAAGTGGGAGTATGAAACATCTAAAGTAATGTCTAAACCCAGAATCAGATTTAAGCATTTCTTTGATGGTCTTGGTTTTTCCTACATAATTTTCATTTATGATCAATTTCTCTCCAAATTTACTTAGATCTAGAGAAGCCATATATTCATCGGCATAAGCATCAAAACAAGGTAAACGCCAAAACTGGAATGCGATGTACTGCTTAAGTAGTAAAATCCCCTCTTTTGAAATGATTTCATCATTAATTTCTCTGTTTCTAATCAATGAAACATACTCGCTAAACCTTGTTTCAATACATCCATACAATTTTTCTAGGTCATCAGTTAATTTACCCTTCATTTTAATTGTATTAAGATTCTTTTCAAACAAAACCGTTTTTGGAGTGTGCTTATCACTCTCAAACTTACAATATGTTTTATTGTAAACTTGAATACGTCCATTATCTGATGTAAAACCTAGAAGATAGAACTTAGGAATGTAGTGATGATTGACTGAATTCATTGTACCTCGTGGTCATACCAACGCTTTGTCAAGGGGCAAATGCGAATGTTGTTGGGCGAAGCCCAGTGAGTATTTGTCCCAGCCGCGCTTTTTGCGGTGAACTTAGGCAACTTGTTATAACTCATTTGCTACTTGCTTTACTAATGAAGTTGCTATTCTAGTTATACGAAATAGACGCCCGCCACTTTCATTGTAATCCGGGGTCAATAAACCAAGTTCACATAGTTTATCAAGGTCGTCATTTATGAAACGAGGCTCATCCATGACGATTTTACCACGAGATCCATCCATTATTTGGTAATCAGTGCCAGCATTGCAGTTAATTTCAAGAAACACACGGCCACCAGATTTATCAAATTGTTTTAAAATAGAAATAGCTTGATCGGAAAGACCTTCGTGCTTTGAAACTGCAGTTGCTATATCCTTAAATCCGTCAATTCGTGATGCGATATCTATAAGTGACTTATCAAGATCTGAAAGTTTATTCACGACTAAGTCATTACTTTGATTGAGAAGGTTTTTCAAGCTCAAACCTAGTAGATGATTTGAGTTAAGTTCATCAATAATGTCTTTATGTCGTTTTTTATCAAGCCATTCTACAAATTCTCTATATTCATCGTCAGAAGCGGCTCTGTTTTCAGATTTATAATTACAGATTAAGCCGACTATTGTGGCAAATGGGCTAAATACGTCCATGATACTCCCCTGAGTTATAAGAATTTTATAGTGCGCTAAGAGCGGATATTTTGCTCCGACCACACTCATAAGTATACTTTACACAGTTTTAACAAATTAGCTAAGATATTACTACCACTAAGTTTTCTATTATCTTTAAGTAGATCTAAATGGAACAATATACGCGCGTCGCTCATATCCTTGAATATGTGAGCAAACAACAGTTTGACCACTTAATTAGCTGTTATTTTTTCGGCAAACGCATTCGTGCAACCGTATTATCAGATAAAACATAATGGTGGAATAAGGCGGCGGCGGCATGTAATCCAATCAAGTAATAGCCAACTTCCCCAGCAGTTTCATGCAGCTCTTTGATGGTTTTAGCCAAGTCTAAATCTTTACTGGCCAATGGCGGTAGCTCTAGACCAAAAAACGGAATTGGTTTGCCTGCCGTGCTCAAAATTAACCATCCCGCAATAGGCATAGCAAACATGAACCCATACAAAATAACATGCACTAGTTTGGCCAGGTTATTTTGCCATTTAGCTGGTTCTGGTTTTATATCAGGAGCCGAGCCACCCACAACGCGAGCAATTAGCCTAACGCTTACTAAAGCTAAAACCGATAAACCAAGCATAAAATGCCACATTTTAAAGGCATCTCGGGTTGTAGTCCCTTTGTCGAATAATTCGCGCAGTTCAATGCTTGCGTAAACAGCGACAATCAATATGAACATCAGCCAATGCAAAGCAATGGAGAGCGTATTGTAATGAGTTGTCGTGTTTTTTAAATTCATAATGCCTCTCGAAAAATGAAACGTCTCAACCTAGCTCTTATGTTTTGAGAGCTTGAAGAGGTAACCTCTACCCTTGTACGTATTAAATACTCCACATACAGTAACCTATCGTTACTAAGTATTTAGTGATCTAAAACATAAAATTTGTATTTCAAAAATCATGTTTAAATATGGTTGGTTAAGCGTAAACAGTAAAACTTAAAATAAACTTAAGTGATTGGCATAAAAAAATAACAACCGTTGGTTACCTTTCGATAAGTATTTGCTAGTTAAACTAATAATTGAAAAAAAATTGAATTTACAACATTTTTTTACACTGTGGCTTTTGAATCAAACAATGCCAGTTCGAATCATGGCCAGCTTTTCAATACCGTGATCGGGCGTCCATCTTTTAAACTCAACAAAGTCATGCTTTTTATATAACTTAATAGCGGGCTCGTTAACTACTGCGGTTTCAACTATCGCTGTTGATGCTGTTTCAATAAAGTTAGTTAACGCATAGCGGATTAACTTATCGGCGATGCCTTTTCTAAAATGCTTTGGGTCAACCGTTAAGCTATTAATTTCTAATCGCTCATTGATAATTACCAGTTCAATAACCCCTGCAAGCTGAGTATCGTCATAAAATCCATAAAAAAGCGTTTGCGAATTGTGTATATCATTAACAGTGCGCGATAAAGGCGGAAAATTCTGCGTACCTATTAATTCAGCTTCTATTTTATAAGAGCGTTGAAAGGTGCTGAAAATTTGCTTTGCGACTGCCTCATTTGCATTATCTAACTTTGCAATCATTGACTGAAATCCCTGTTGTAGCATTTTTAGTTGTATAGACTGCAGATAATAACATTCAGCCCGTACCATCTTTATAATTATTATTAACTTATCAACGTGCCAAATTTTATAAAGTGTTTTTAAAAGAGCTAGTTGAAGGAGCTGATTTAAGCCTTTTACTCAATCAGTCCCTCCTAAACTACACACTTTACTGTTGTGATCCTTGTACACCGTAAATTGCAGGGCGCTTTAGCTGGGCACTTAAAGGTAAATAACACGCCAGTGCGCCAAGGCTAATTACAAACAATAAAGTCATGAATAACATACCAAGCTGCATAATTTGCGGTACTCCATCCGCAATCAGTTGTAGTGGTTGTTGTAAAGCCAGCAATAACGCAATACTGAGTATTATACCCGTTACGATTGCGCTGCCATTTTGCTTAAATACTAACAAAAACAATGCCAGTGGCTTTGCGCCAACACACAAATGAATACCAATTTCAGCACGCCTTAATAACACTGAGTAGCGCATAATACCTATCAAACCAATACTGGTTAAGGCAATAGTGGCAGCAATGATCATCAGCGTTGTCGCCGATACTACATATTGACGAAACAGTGCTGTATCGCGCTGTGCATTTAATGGCGCTAATTGATGAACTGATAAGCCTGAATCAATAGATTGTAATAAGGTGTTAAGCGTATTTTTTGTTAAGTGCTGAGCATTTTTAAACTCGATAATAAATGAATTATAACCAGCACGAGTCAAATAAGCTTTAGGCTCAAGCGACGTTTTCCCCGGTATAAGCATTGTTTTAACTATGCCTATTATTACTAAATCATTTTCGCGCCCTGAAGTTATATCAAAACTCAAATGCATGCCCAATGCATTACCATCATTTGATAATTTTTCTGCTAGTACATCATTAATAATAATAACATTCGCATTACTTTTAGTATCCTCGTTTGTAAAACCACGTCCTTGTAATACGGGTTGTTTAAGTAATGAAAAATACTGCTCATCAACTGATTTACCATAAGGTAATACGTTTTGATTGCTTGCTACCTCAACCAATGACCAAGTAATTAAATTATCGTTTATAGGTGATGATGAACGACTTACTTGCCTAACCTCTGGCAGTAAAGCAAGCTCGTTAGCTACTTGCTCTAATAGCTGATTTGCTTTGTCTCTATCAGCCGCTACATGGCTTGCTACATTAACCTTTAAACTCGTTAATTGCTCAAGTGGCAGTGTGAAAGCCTCGTCAATATTACTTTTATTAACGCTAAAAACTAAAAAGTTAATAAACAATAATGTACACGCTACAGCTACTTGAAAAGCGACCAAGCCTTGCCATACGCGCTTGCCCACCTGCACTGTCGTCCCTTTTCCTGCTGACTTTAAACTACTTATCAGTTGTTGGTAATTTACTATTCGCGTACATAAAAAAGCGAACAGCGTCGTTAATATTAAGCCGCTAACCAGTGTGATAAGGAATGATACTGCATTAATAGAAAGCTCATTGGCGCGCGGTAATATTGCCATGGCAAAATCGCTTAAGGTTGCTAAAAAAATCGCCGCTAACGCAAGGCCTATTATACTTGCTAAGGCTATTAACAAGGCAATCTCCAGCCAAAACTGTTTAAACAAAGTAAACCGTGTTGCGCCCAGCGCCGCACTCAGTGCTAATGTGTGTTTACGCGCTGCAGTTCTTACAATAAACACGTTACTAATGTTTACACAGGCAATAATAACCAACCCCGTTACAGCTAAAATGAGCCAATAAATATTCTGCGGTGTCTCTTTTAATATTACTGTTTGCAAGGTGTTTAGCTCAAGTTCGATATGCCAACCTGCAAAGAATGCTTCGGTCGTAATATGCTGTTGCCATACATCATCCACATACTGCGATAACCTTTTACTCGCCTGCTCAATGCTTACATCGCTTGGTAATTTAGCCACAAAATGGCTGCGCGAGTAACGGTTCCACCAAAATGGTTTAGCCTCTGCAGAGGTTAAATTATAATCCCACGGCAACCATACGTCAGTGACCTGCCCTGTTTTGATAAGTGCAGGCGATTTAAAGTTGGCTGCAGCCACACCTATAATTTTGAATTGCTGAGTGCCCACACTAAGTGTTTGACCTATTATGTTTTCTTTACTGGCAAAGTCATTTTGCCATGTTCGATAACTTATAACGGCAACGGGGTTAAAACTATCAAGAGCTTCGGTTTGCGTAAAACCTCGTCCTAAATGTAGCTTAATTGCAAACATTTCAAACCACTGAGGGGTAACAAATGAGGTGTTTACTATGGGTAAGCCCGCTACATCATCAAGGCGTTGTTCACCGTAATACACCAACGCAGCTTGCTCAAATAAGTTATGATTTTTATATAAATCAATCAGTGCAGGGTAATTAAAAGCGCGGGTATTAAGCGCCCCGGTTTGGTCTATTTGAGCATATTCAGCTTTTACTAACCGCATTTGCTCAGGGTATGGCAATGGTTTTAACAGCATAATATAGGCAAGTGTTAATACAGTAATTAATGCAGCTAAAACAATACTTAACGTCGCTACAACACTTAAACTGTAAACTTTATGATTAGTTATATTAAGTAATGCACTTTTTAAATTATAAGTCATTATGGCACTCCGTTAAGTTATCCCTTAATAGCCATTGACGTTTTATTATTTTTGGATATTCCATTTTACTCTCACTAAACAGGTTATTTAAGCACTTAGCTGATCTTTTATACCCACAGCCCCTAGCATCTCACCATCCAATAGCTTTAGTTGCCTTGTAGCCATATCACAGTAACGCGGGTCATGTGTCACCATGCAAATAGTGGTGCCGGCTGCATGTAGCTCACTTAATACGTGCATAATTTGATCTCCCGATTTTGAGTCTAAATTACCCGTTGGCTCATCAACTAATAATATTGCCGGTTCAGTCACCAGCGCTCGGGCTATCGCCACGCGTTGTTGCTGTCCTCCTGATAATTGGTTAGGTTTATGACTCATACGATGCCCAAGCCCTACTTTTTCAAGGCACGCTTTTACTTTTTCAGCAATTATTTGCTTGTTTGGTTTACAGTGGTGATAACGCAGTGGTAATGCCACGTTGTCAAACACACTTAACTCGTCAATTAAATTAAACGATTGAAAAATAAATCCTATTTTTGCATTGCGAATTTCAGCAGCCTGATTTAGCGAAAGTGCAGAGACGTCTTTACCGTCAATTAAATATTCACCGCTGGTTGGCATATCAAGTAAACCCAATAATGAAAGTAATGTTGATTTACCACAGCCAGATGGCCCCGATATCGACAAGTATTCACCGCGATAAATACACAAATCAATACTACGCAGTGCATAGGTTTGTAACTCTTGGGTTTCAAATACCTTACTAATTCCTTTCATTGCTAATACGACATCGGCTTGGGTGTTCGTTATTTTTTGCTCTGTCATTATTTTTGTCCTGTTCATTAGTTAATTAGAATTTCGCTATTGCTGCGAGTAAGGTTGGTTAAATCTGAAATAATTAATTGCTGATCTAACTGTGCGCCGCTTAGTATTTCGATAAAGCGCCCAGCCTCGCGACCAAATTTGATATCAACCAAGCGTGCGCTTTGCTGCTGTGAGTTTACCTGATACAGCTCTCTTACACTGTGCGGTTTTACGTTTGCTGGGCGCTCGATATAAGTAACATCTTTTAGCTGTGCGACCTTAATATTGGCATCGACTGTTAATTGCGGCCGAACATTTTCAGGGAGCTCTTTAGGCAACGATAACTCTACCTCTACTGTATTATTACTCACCACAGGGCTGATGCGTGACACCTTTGCCATAACAACACCGCGGCGTGTATCTACTTCTGCGAGCTGCCCTAACCGAATATCATCTACTTGATTTTGTGGTACTTGAATAATTGCAATTAACGAATCAACCGAGCCGATAAGCGCAATTTCTTGCCCTGCATTTACGCTTTGCCCAAGCTCAATCGGTAAACGCTGTAATACCCCATCCATTCCCGCTACTACAGATAGATTGGCCAATTGTGTTTGTGCCATAACTACTAACCCTTGTTGCTGTTTAATTTGCTCAAGCTGAATGTTTTCAGATTCTATGTGTACGGCTTTTAGTTGCTCTGAACGTTGCTTAGCTATTGCTAATTGCTGGCGAAGTTGTTGCTCGTCTAACACGCTACGCTGATAATTAAGCGTTGAGACTATGCCCTGTTCAACCAAACTGGTTTCAGCTTTTAATTTTAGTTTGGCATTTTCGTAAGCGGCATGGCTTTGTGCCACATGAGAGCGCTCGTTTAATAACTCGCGAGTATTGTTTAATCTTAACTGGCGTAAGTTAGCATTGAGTTTATTAAGTTCTTGCTGCGCATTTTCGAGCTGTTGCTCAAGCGCTGGATTGGCTAACTGCACAATCACTGAGTCACTGGTCACTATTGCGCCTGGTTTTAATAAAATAGCCTGCACAGTGGCCAACGTTTTTGCCGTAAGCAATTGCTGCTGCGCAGATTTAAGTTCACCATAACCTGTAACCGTAATCGCAAGCGCGCCTTGGCGTACATCACTAATAATAATATTACTGCGCGATACTGACACACCTACTTGACTGCTGCGCTGATAAATCACTGCCACAATTAAAATAACAGCCAGTAATAAAATTAGCTTATGCCAAAGCGATAACTGCTTGACTACTTTTGTTTTTACTATGTCCATATTGCACCGCATTATGCTTTGTATATCTAAGCTATAGCGAAACACGTGCCAACATTAAAAATCAATAAATACAAACAATTACAAGTATGTACTATTTAAAAATTCTTATTGAGCGGCGATACCGGACTCCTCAGTATCAATTTGAGACTGGCCCTAGTTAAAGGCTTTCACTTCGACAGACACGCTAACCCAAAATCGGACGCAAGCAGTCCGTAATCGGACTGGAACACCTACTGAAATCACCTTTAAATAGCTAACAAGCTGAAATACAAAAATAAAATCACTGGCATAGAAATCGCTATACGCTACAATCAACCTGTGCTTATTCACCTATTTGGAAGTTTATGCCTGCCACTATTTTGATCATTGAAGATAGCCCCGAAATCCGCCTAAGCGCGCGCTTTATTTTAGAAGATAACGGCTACCAAGTGCTCGAATGCGACTCACCTTTTAGCGCGCAAGCAGTAGTTAAAGATAGCCAAGCGATTGACCTTATTTTGCTCGATATGAATTTTACCCGCGACACCACATCAGGTGACGAAGGTTTGGCGTTTTTACAGCACTTACATAAACAACAGTTAGATATCCCTGTCATCGCAATGACTGCGTGGTCGAGCGTAGATCTAGCGGTTCGCGCTATGCAACACGGTGCGTGTGACTTTATTGAAAAGCCATGGCAAAACCAGCGCTTATTAAAATTGCTCGATCAGCAACTCACACTTAAAAAGTTAAACAAACAAAATCAAAAGTTGCTGCAACAGCTTAACGATCGTGCCTCGCCTGCATTTGTGTATCAGTCACACGCTATGCAACAACTGATAAGTCAGTTAGCTAAGGTGGCTAAAACCGATGCTAACATTTTACTAACCGGTGAAAATGGTACGGGTAAGAGCCAATTAGCACAATGGCTTCATCAGCAGTCAACGCGCCATACACAACCGTTTATTGCAGTGAATATGGGGGCTATTGTTGAATCGTTATTTGAAAGCGAAATGTTTGGTCATAAAAAAGGTGCGTTTACTGATGCTAAAAATGAGCGCATTGGCCGCTTTGAACTGGCCGATAACGGCAGTTTATTTTTAGACGAAATAGCCAATATACCACTACCACAACAAGCAAAATTATTACGGGTACTCGAAAGCCAAGAGTTTGAGATGGTTGGCGCGAGTCACACTAAAAAAACCAATGTACGCTTGATCAGTGCCACCAATGGCGATATTGCCACACTGATAAAACAAGGCCAGTTTAGAGAAGATTTATACTATCGGATAAACACTTTGGAGTTTGTAATACCGCCACTACGCGAACGCATTGAAGATATAGTTCCTTTGTGCGAGCACTTTATAAATTTACATGCTAAAAAATACTCAAGCACCATACTTACATTGAGTGAATGCGCTAAACAGGAATTAAACCACTATACTTGGCCGGGCAATGTACGCGAGCTAAGCCATGTGATTGAACGGGCAATATTGTTAGCAACAACCGACACATTGACCGCCGATGACTTAAACCTGCACAGCAGTCAAATCAATAACACATTACCACTAATGACACTAGAGCACGCAGAGCGCCAATTAATTGATTTAGCCCTCAAGCAGACCCAAGGCCATATTCCTAACGCCGCTAAATTATTAGGTTTAGGTAAATCTTCTATGTATCGTCGCCTTGAAAAATACGGGATTACCGTATGAAAAGCAGTATGACACTTAGTTGTCTTTATCACTCATCGCTGGAACGCAGTTTAATTGGCTTTGCATTTTTTAGTAGCACTTTAGCAGCGTTGGGGTGCTATTTTATTGGCCAATATTTTGCTTTATCTGTTGTTACTTCTGCCGTTATCTCAATCCTATTTTTAGCTATTTATCTTAAGCTGTTTATTCGTACCTATAAAAAAGTGATCAACAGCTTTAACCGCAATTACGCCCACCTAGATGCCATTTTAAACGAAGATTATAACCAGCTCGTTAAGCCCAGCTATCAGGCGGGGAGTATTCACCAATTACAACAAAGCTTGATTGAGTTAAGTGAAGAGTTATTTAAAAAGAAGTCGCGATACGATCAGCATGTTTTTTTGGTGTACCAATTAATTGAGCATTTTAATGTGCCGATCATGGTGCTCGATCAATATAATAAGCTCAGTTATGCCAATAATGCGTTTAGCGAATTTAAACAGACTCAATGGCAAACCTTACGCTATGCAAGCGCTGAACAATTAGGGCTTACAAAGCAAGACGCACATTGGCAATTTAGCGATGTTATTACAGCCCAGCAATGGCAAATACGCCACAGTGAATTTATAGAGCAAGGCAGCTGTCATCAACTTATTGTTATGATCGACATCACCTCAGCCCTTCGCGAAAGCCAACTGCAAGCATGGCAGCAAATTATTCGCGTACTCGGTCACGAAATTCGCAACTCACTCACACCAGTTACTGCAATGGCTGAAAATCTCGCCGTGAAGCTCACCGAGCCACGACAAATACAAGCACTTAATGTTATAAGTGAGCGCTGTAATTATCTTAATGAATTTGTCACGCGCTATGGCGATATAAATAAACCACTGGCACTTAATATAGTAGCAATAGACACCGACACATTTTTAAAACAAGTGTGCGCAATATACCCTGACGTTGCATTTAGCTGCGTAACAGACGCCGCAACTTTTAAGGCCGACCGCACGTTTATTCATCAAGTCATGATCAATCTAATAAAAAATGCCATCGAAGCAAGCACCCCGCCCGTTAAAGTAACATTAGGTGTGCATAAGCAAGGAAAAGTAAGCTGCATCACCATTGATGATAACGGCCAAGGCCTTGCCAACCCCGATAACATATTCGTGCCGTTTTACACCACTAAACAACAAGGTCAAGGGATTGGTCTAAGCTTTTGTCGCAACGTGATAGAGCAGCATCATGGTAGTTTGAGCTTAGCGAATAAAGAAAAACACCAAGGTGCAGTCGCAACAATACTATTGCCAGTGTAGCTAGCTTCGAAAAGAAATACTAAAAAGAACATTTAGTTTAATCAGCGAATACTTTGTAAAAGCAGCCCCTATTCTAAAAAACAACGATAAAAAAACCTGTACGCCCTCAAACTCAACTTCATGTAATACGCTGTAATATGTCTTTTGTGGTGGTCATTCTACAATTTCACTCGGTTACTTAGTATCCATATAACAGTGCGAATGCAATCTACAAAAGGAACAAGAAAATGTCTGATGAAAGCTTATATCTCGTTAAATTACAATTTCAATCTGGTGTTGTTGGTGGTGGCTCTATGGAAATTCAGTTTGCTGTAGATCCAAAAACAGGTTCATTAAATGGTCGAGCGAATGGCAGCATCCAAGAAGGAACGCAGCATTCACCTCATTTCACCGCTAGCGCATCGGGCCATATGCATGCAACTGGCTATAATGATGTAACTAAAGTTGGCGCGCTAACAGGTCAAGCAGTGGTGTCTTTTCCACCACCTGCAATTGGTAGTTACCAGTCACCTTTTACGGCAAGCTTTGGCGTTGATAACCAATGGAATGGCAAAGGCAGTTTTTCAGTGGGTGATAATACCTACCAATGCAAAGTGAGTCTAATCGACTAAGCTGATTAAAAATAGTTTTTCTATTAAATGGCATTCAATCCAGTTGAATGTCATTTAATAATTCACCAAGCAGCGTCATTACTACCCTTCTTCAAGCTCTCGCCAAAGCTTATGGCTTAGCACTTTATTTCAGGCATAAAAAACCGACCAATTTGGTCCGCTTCACGTTTATAAAAACGTTGAAAAACAGTGTCGACTTGCTTTGCTATGATTTAATTAGGATTGCCTAACTTTTTTATCATTTGTTTAAGCCTTTGTATTCATTTAACTAGGCATTCATATAACTAGCTTTAGTAGCAAAACTTCAATAGAAGAATCTTCAACAAAGCGCTTAATGACTTAAAGCATTTCCTTCTTAACTTTACCTACGTTTGGTCCATTCAAGTTAACCATCTGATATAATCGCATAAAATATTAAGGAAAATTAGTGATGAAACTAAAAACAACAGCTGTCTGCCTTTTAACCTTACTACTTTCTGCCTGTGGTGGGGGAAGTAGCTCTGAAGAACAACAAAAAGCAGCAAATAACAAACCTACTATAGCGGGTGAGTTCAGTTTTGAACTCGCTGCGGGATCTAGTTTAGAACATGCACTTACTGTAAGCGATAAAGACAACGACACAGTAACTGTCTCTGTAATAAACAAACCTGATTGGCTAAGCTATGAACTAAGTGAAAATACACTAACGCTCAGTGCTTCGCCTACTTTTTTTGACATAGCTGAACATCAAGTCGACCTATCAATTAGTGATGGTAAAGAGTCGAACCAGTTTAACCTAAGTATTGACGTTCACTATGATGCCGTTAACTTTCCTGGCGAAGCAATTACACTTGCAGATAAAGAATTAATCGGCACGTGGACTACAGCTGACTCTAGCTCACTATTTCATTTTTCAGCTGACCAAACAGGTTTTGCAAAAATTGACAGTGACAACTTTATGTTTAACTGGAATAACCCAGATGATGTTGAACTGCATACTCAAGAGTTTGAATGCATTGCAAATTGCATGCGTTCAAAGTTTATACCTCTCGAGATTTTAGCTAAGAAAGCTAATTCTATCCTAGCTAAAAAGTACATAAGTGAAACCGAATTCACTTGGCTTACCCTGATTAAAGGCGAGAAAAAAGCGCTTAGTTTTGATACTTATAGCGATCAACGCCAAGAGCAAACACTTAGACTAAGCCAACTAGGTAATGAAGAAGGCGTCAAATATACTTTCTTTGCCAATGTAGCGATTAAAGCAGAAGGTTACACTCAGTTGGCTGGATTTCACGAGAATGTAATTCTAACTGACGGTATATATCAATTTATTGAGCCTGAAGAGAAAGGTAATAGTATATTTGGGCAAGACTATACAAAAACGTTTCAAAATACTGATGGCTCATATCAACAAATCAGTTTTTCTGTTCAATTAAAACAAGCCGAACTCATTGCAAGCTTAGATGATTTTGCTGTTTTTGAAGTCACCTATCATTTTATCCCTCAAACATCTCAAGATACGGCTAATTGGCCTGAGCTTGAAAAAGAGCTTGTTGATCGCAAAACCTATAAAGTATTTAGAGGTGTTGCAGAGGCGCCAGTTCCTGAATTTTCAGCGGGTGATGTGTTATTCGGCTTATCTCCATTGTATTCAAGTGTGCAATTAGCTGATGGAAGTTCCTTTAAAATAATCAATGCACCTATCACGGTTGATTCAGAAACTTCAGGACATTACTCAGTGAAAGACGCACTTACTGGTGAAGAGTCTACTTATGATATTACGTTCAGCAACTTGGGCGATACTTTAGAATTCACCATAGGTATTGAAACTAGAAATGTACGCTATGTAAAACTCTACGATAATCGCATTGCTACTGTAGACGATTTTTACTCCAGCAAAAAACAATCAAGCTACTCTTACGCTAATCTAGCCCAAGCAGATACTACCTATAATGCGACTCAAGAAGATTATATGAAAACCTTCTATGTTAACGATTTAAACTTGTTAAATAACAACAAACATGCCGTTATAGAACCTCACGATAACGGTACAGCCATTGTTTATAGCGGTGGTATTTTTGGCCCTAATGGCCGTTGGCAGTTTGAAGAAGACAATAGCATGAGCTTCGTAACTCCTTGTAGTCAAGATGAAACAATAAGCAGTTGTATCGATAATTCTGAAGAAGTTGATGTGATCAACTACAAACTTTTCAAAAAGGAAAAAGCCGGCTATTGGTTTTTAAGGTCTCATAGCAACCAAGACAAATACTCAGATGGAAAAATAGCCCAATCAGTAACACAAAGTATTCAATTCTTAAAACTATGCGATAGCGTCTGTATATACAGAAGTAATTAACTAAAAATCAAACGATTAATGCAGATTATACGGTATTAATCGTTTGCCACATCATATGGCTATAAACTAACAACTGACCACTTTATTTCAGGCATAAAAAAACCCCGACCAATGTGGTCAGGGTTATTAAAAGTGGTACCAGCGGCCGGACTTGAACCGGCACGCCTTGCGGCAGGGGATTTTGAATCCCCCATGTATACCAATTTCATCACGCTGGCATCATTTTTCTTTAACCTTCTAACATGAGAAGATAAAGAAAAACCACTTTAGAGCTAGGACTTATCAAGCTGTCTTTGTCTCTATGCCATGCATTATACAAACAATAAGAGGAGCAGCAAGCGTTTTTTACAAAACCACGATCAACCGCTTAACAATTGAGCAACCATTAACATTCACTCATAAAAGCTACTAACTGTGCGGCTAGTATTTGTCTCGCTATTTGCTAAACTAGCGCGCATATTAACTTTGTGAGTTTGTTTATGTCTGCTGAATTTCCGCGTGCGAGCTTTTGGCGTCGCTTTGCCTCTTTAATTTACGACTCTTTAGTTGTGATTTCGCTATCTATGCTTACTGCCATACTTTACTTTGCAGCCATTCAGGGGTTAATTGGCTTAGATCTAATTATGCAGACAGAAGATCCGGCCGCCTTAATTCAGGACTCTCCATTGCTGTACGGTATTCGCAGTGCATTATTCGTTGGTGTAAATATTATATTTTTTGTCTATTTTTGGACTAAGAGTGGCCAAACGATTGGTATGCGCGCATGGCGTTTAAAAGTACAAACTCGCGATGGTAAGCTAATTAGTTGGCCACAAGCCGTTATTCGCAGCGTAACCGCATTACTTGGCTTAGGTAATTTAGTGGTATTAGTTGATTTTAAAAACAAACGAGCGCTGCAAGATTACCTGTCTAAAACCGAGGTTGTTGCGCTAACAAAAGAAGAAAACAAACGAATTTATCGTTCTTTAGATTAGCAATGAGGAGCTAGGCTGCTAGCTCCCCGTTATCAATTTCGCTTATTAAGCAAGTAAGTCGCAAAACCTATAAATATTATGCTTGGTAAAGTCGCCCCGATTATCGCAGGGATTTGATACACCATCACCACAGGACCAAATATTTCATTGGTTAGGTGAAATGCAATACCGGTTACTACACCCATTACAATCCGCGCGCCCATCGTCACGGTACGCAGTGGGCCAAATATAAACGACAGCGCCACTAATAACATCACCGCTATCGATACTGGCTGCATAATCTTACGCCATAAAGCAAGCTCGTAGGTGCTAGTATCTTGCTCATTTTGTTTCAAATAACCTAAATATGACCACAACCCTGTAAATGACAGAGACTCTGGTTTTACCGATACGACACCCAGCTTTTCAGCTGTAAGTTGTGATTCGTAAAACTCTTCTTTTTGCTGCTGTGTGCTGATCAACTCTTCACTGAGTTGCACTTTATTTACATCTCGAAGTAACCAACCGTCTTTACGGCCTACCGCTTCGCGAGCTTTAGTAATTTGTGTAAGTTGTAGTGAACTATCAAAATGATACATGTTCACGCCATGTAATACGCCGTTTTGGTCAACATCTTCTATATTAATAAAGTTATTGCCATCTTTGGCCCATACACCTTGCTGAGCGTTAAATACATCACCACCATGTATTGCTTGATTACGCATTTCTTTCGCTTTAAGTTGTGTCGCTGGTGCGCCCCACTCGCCTAATGCCATCATACAAAGCGCCATAAATATTGCGGTTTTCATTACTGAGAGAATAATTTGCAAACGCGACATACCGGCGGCTTGCATCACCACCAGTTCACTATTTGATGCAAGTGCCCCAAGCCCCGTTAAGCCACCAATTAAAGCGGCCATTGGGAAGAACACCACAAGATCATCAGGCATGCTATATAAGGTATATAGCAAAGCAGTTCCAATATCATAGCTACCGCGACCGACTGATTTAAGCTGCTCAATAAATTTAATCAGGGTACTGATCCCAACTAAGACCATCAAAGCAAAACCGGTGGTTTGTAAAACACTGCGGCCTAAATACCAATCAAGCGTTTTCATCATGCGCCTAACTCCCGCTTAGTTAATACTGCTTTTAACCATGCGCCGAGCGGTCGCCCTTTGATAATCAAAAAGCCGCCAATAAATAAAGCGCTTAAATGGATCCACCACAGGCCAATTGAAGGCGGAATTTTACCATCCTCAATCGCAAACTTTGCAGCATTCAATAAGATGAAATAACCTAAATACAAGCTGATGGCAGGCACTAATTTGGCAAACTTACCTTGGCGCGGATTAACGACACTCAGCGGTACTGCTAATAAAGTAAGTAGTGGAATAGAAAGCGGTATAGCAAGACGCCACTGCCACTGAGCAATCGCATCTGTCGTTTTCATCGCAAACAGATCAATGGTCGGCACAGCTTCAAGTTTACGGCGTTGATGTTCTATTTCTTGCTCACGGATTTGTACACTATAGCCATCAAATTCGGTTAAATTTAGCGCAGGGGTTTTGCCGTCGGTTTCGTAACGCTTACCGTCACTGAGCACCAATTGCTGCTCACCGCTTTCTTGCTCGATCACTACACCCCGCTGCGCATATACTAACCGTGCGAGATTATCTTTTTCGCTGTCTGGTAGTTGCGCTACAAATACTTTGTGTAGTTCTTTGCCGCCTTTTTCGATGTTATGAATAAACACCACCGCTTTTTCGTTACCTGTTTGTTGAAAGCGCCCAGCCCGCAGCGCTGATAACCCGGCATCCGCTTTGGCTTGTTCTTTCAATTGATATTCTTGCTCACTCGCCCATGGGGCTATATATAAAGTCAGTACTCCTGCCAATAGCGCCAATACCACACTAGAAACTAAGGTTACACGCACTACGTACCATTCACTAACACCACAGGCTTTGAGAACGGTCATTTCACTGTCGGCATAAATGCGACTATAGGCGAGAATAATCCCTAAAAAGATACTTAGCGGTAATATTAATGATGCCAATTGCGGTAACTTTAGTGCAATCATTGACAGCACTAACTTAGCAGGAATGCCGCCTTCAGAGGCGTCGCCAAGAATAACGACAAACTTTTGCGACAAAAAAATTGTCATCAAAGTTAAAAATACGGCGACCTGAGACTTTAAAACTTCAGTGGTCAAATAACGGAAAATTAGCAATGATCGCCCCTGTTAAACATGATGTTTTACTTCAAGAGTAAGAAAATTTGAGTAAACTTAGGGTTTTATTATATGTCATCAACATTAAATATCATACCTAGCAACTCGATATATTGTCGCATTAGTGGTATTGATGGCTACAAAAGTATAAAGTTCAAATACACATAATGAGTCAGCGTTTATAAGCTAATATTAAGCTAGTATCTGGATTTTTATTTTATTACCCTTATTTAAGGGTTAAATGACTCAAAATTAGGAGTGACAATGGAATTTAGCGTAAAAAGTGGTAGTCCTGAAAAGCAACGTAGCGCATGTATTGTAGTTGGCGTTTATGAGCCACGTCGTTTATCCCCCATTGGTGAACAACTCGATAAAATCAGTGATGGTTATATCTCTAATTTATTGCGTCGCGGCGACCTTGAAGGCAAGCCGGGACAAGTGCTGTTATTGCATCATGTACCCAATGTGTTAAGTGAACGCATACTATTGGTCGGCTGTGGTAAAGAGCGCGAGCTAGACGACAAACAATACAAACAAATTATTTCAAAAACTATCAATACCCTAAATGAAACTGGGTCGATGGAAGCGGTATGCTTTTTAACTGAGCAACATGTTAAAAGTCGCGACACCTACTGGAAAGTCCGCCAAGCGGTCGAAACCACCCAAGACTGCTTGTACACATTTAACCAATTAAAAAGCAAAAAAAGTGACCCGCGTCGCCCGCTGCGTAAAATTGTGTTTAACGTACCAACTCGCCGCGAACTTACCATTGGTGAAAGCGCCATTGAACATGGCCTAGCGATTGCTGCAGGTAGTAAGTTATGTAAAGACGTAGCGAACATGCCACCAAACATCTGTAATCCTGCATATTTAGGTGAACAAGCGCAAGAACTTGCAGCTAACTTTGACAACGTTACGGTTGATATAATTGGCGAAGATAAAATGGCAGAGTTAGGTATGAATTCATACTTAGCAGTTGGTCGTGGTAGTGATAACGAATCTATTATGTCGGTAATTAACTACCAAGGCGGCGCGAAAGATCAAGCCCCAATCGTGCTAGTTGGTAAAGGTTTAACCTTTGACTCAGGTGGTATTTCACTCAAACCAGGCGAAGCCATGGATGAAATGAAATACGACATGGGCGGTGCAGCCGGTGTTATTGGCGCAATGCGTGCTTTGGTGCAAATGCAATTACCGATTAACGTAATTGGTGTACTCGCAGGTTGTGAAAACATGCCAAGCTCGAATGCTTATCGTCCGGGTGATATTTTGACCACTATGTCAGGGCAAACAGTTGAAGTACTAAATACCGACGCTGAAGGCCGCCTAGTATTATGTGATGCACTCACTTATGTCGAGCGCTTTGAACCTGAAACCGTGATTGATGTCGCTACTTTAACTGGCGCTTGTATTGTTGCCCTTGGCGCTCATGCAACGGGGTTATTATCTAACCACAACCCACTGGCACATGACTTGTTAAAAGCATCTGAGCAAAGTGGCGACCGTGCGTGGCAGTTACCACTGTGGGATGATTATCAAGATCAACTAGAAAGTCCATTTGCTGATTTTACTAACTTAGGCGGCCGCTCTGCGGGAACGATAACAGCAGCATGCTTCTTATCTAAGTTTACTAAAAAGTATAACTGGGCCCATTTAGATATCGCAGGCACTGCTTGGCGCAGTGGTAAAAACAAAGGCGCAACAGGTCGACCGGTGCCAATGCTTACGCAATATTTACTCAACCGTGCCGGTGTAAGCGAAACCAGCCAAGATTAAACCCCGCGTTTAACAATACATTGTAAATTTAAATAAGGCGCTTTTTAGCGCCTTATTTATTCCCCACTTATTAACGTATAAATTAGCGTATTAATTGAAGCAAAACGCGTTATATGGCAAAATCCCTGCTTTGATTTAAGTATTATTTTCAATACTGTGGGAAGCCCCGATACAATGAGCATGAACGCCCAGTTTTTCGTTCTAAAGCAACAAGATGAGTCATTAGCCAAGGCTGATGATCACTTTAGCTTAGCGGCTGATATTGCTGCTGAACAGTATCGTCTTGGTCATCGTATCTTTATTTACGTTGATGATCTTGAAATTGCCCATGCCATTGATGAAACTATTTGGTCATTCGACCCCGACAGTTTTGTGCCTCACAATCTCCAAGGTGAAGGTCCAAAAGGTGGTGCGCCCGTTGAAATAGGTACTACCCCGCCAGTCGGTAATCGTAAAGTTTTAATTAACTTGGCTGCACAATTGCCGGACTTTATTCGTCGGTTTAACCAAGTTTTTGATTTTGTGCCCGTTGAAGCCACTGCTAAACAAGCTGCCCGTGAGCGCTTTAAAAAGCTACGCCAACTCGGTGCTAATATCACCACGCAAGATATTAATAGCTAACATACCTTTTGTATAAATAGCTAACTAACTCATTTAAGTACTTATTTAAGGTTCTGTGTAATGGATAAAACCTACAATCCGCAAGATATTGAACAGTCGTTATACCAAGACTGGGAACAAAAAGGCTACTTCAAACCATCAGGTAAAGGCGATGCATATTCAATTATGATCCCGCCACCCAATGTCACTGGTAGCTTACACATGGGCCACGCTTTCCAAGACACCATTATGGATACCTTAACGCGTTTTAAACGTATGCAAGGTAATAACACATTATGGCAAGTAGGTACTGACCACGCAGGTATTGCTACGCAAATGCTGGTTGAACGTAAACTCTCTGCTGAAGAAGGTAAAACACGCCACGACTTAGGCCGTGAAGCTTTCATCGACAAAATTTGGCAGTGGAAAGAACAATCTGGCGGGACTATCACAAAACAACTTCGTCGCCTTGGCGCATCGGTTGACTGGGATCGTGAACGTTTCACAATGGATGACGGCTTATCAGAAGCCGTTAAAGAAGTGTTTGTACGCTTACACAAAGAAGATTTAATTTATCGTGGTAAGCGCCTAGTAAACTGGGATCCAAAGCTACACACGGCTATCTCTGATCTTGAAGTTGAAAACAAAGACAAACAAGGCCACATGTGGCACCTACGTTACCCATTGGCTGATGGTGTTACAACCCAAGGCGGTAAAAACTACATTGTAGTGGCAACGACTCGCCCAGAGACCATGCTTGGTGACTCAGGTGTTGCAGTAAACCCAGATGACGAACGCTATCAAGACTTGATCGGTAAAGAGATTTTACTGCCGATTGTTAATCGTCGAATTAAAATTGTTGCTGATGAACATGCCGATAAAGACAAAGGCACTGGTTGTGTAAAAATCACGCCAGCACACGACTTTAACGATAACGAAGTTGGTAAACGTCATCAAATGCCGTTGATCAATATCTTCGATAAAGATGCCGCAATTCTAAGCCAAGGCGAAACCTACACCTTTGATGGTAAAGAGCTTGAGTTTGATGCACCAATTCCTGAGCGCCTGCATGGTCTTGACCGCTTCGATGCACGTAAAGCAATTGTGGCTGAATTTGAACAGTTAGGCCTACTTGAAAAGATTGAAGATCACGCTCTAACCGTACCTTACGGCGACCGCTCTGGTGTGGTTATTGAACCGCTACTTACTGACCAATGGTATGTACGTGTTGCACCACTGGCTGAGCCTGCAAAAGACGCAGTAAAAAATGGCGATATTCAATTTGTACCTAAGCAATACGAGAACATGTATTTCTCGTGGATGAACGACGTACAAGATTGGTGTATTTCGCGCCAGTTATGGTGGGGTCACCGCATTCCTGCTTGGTACGACAGCGAAGGCAACGTTTTTGTTGGCCGTGATGAAGCAGAAGTACGTCGTGAAAACAACATTGCTGATAGCGTAACACTTAGCCAAGACGAAGATGTACTCGATACCTGGTTCTCATCAGCACTTTGGACTTTTTCAACCCAAGGCTGGCCTGCGAACACAGATGATTTGAAAACTTTCCACCCGTCTGACGTATTGGTAACTGGTTTTGATATTATCTTCTTCTGGGTAGCGCGCATGATCATGATGACCATGCATTTCATCAAAGATGATAACGGCAAGCCACAAGTGCCCTTTAAAACGGTTTACGTTACGGGTCTTATTCGCGATGAAAATGGCGATAAAATGTCAAAATCTAAAGGTAACGTACTTGATCCAATCGATATGATTGACGGTATCGACCTTGAAAGCTTAGTAACAAAACGCACCAGTAACCTGATGCAAGAAAAAGTTGCTAAGAAAATCGAAAAAGATACTCGTAAAACCTTTGATAACGGCATTGAAGCCCACGGTACAGATGCACTGCGCTTTACTTTAGCGGCAATGGCATCGACTGGTCGTGACATCAACTGGGATATGAACCGCCTTGAAGGTTACCGCAACTTCTGTAATAAGTTATGGAACGCCAGCCGTTATGTACTAATGAACACCGAAGAGCAAGATTGTGGCTTTACAAATGATGCAGTTAAAGAGTACTCACTTGCTGATCGTTGGATCTTAGGCCAATTTGAAGCAACTGTTAAAACCTATACTGAGCACTTAGATAACTACCGTTTTGACCTTGCAGCAAATACGCTTTATGAGTTCACTTGGAACCAATTTTGCGATTGGTACTTAGAGCTGACTAAGCCTGTATTATTCAAAGGCAATGAAGCACAACAACGTGGTACGCGTCATACACTGATCACTGTGCTTGAAAGCCTACTGCGCTTAATGCACCCAATGATGCCATACATTACCGAAACGATTTGGCAACGTGTTGCGCCACTGGCAGGTCTTGAAACAGCGAACACTAGTATCATGGTACAAGCCTTCCCTGTTTACAATGAAGCTAACGTTGATGCAAAAGCAATGGATGATTTAGAGTGGGTTAAGCAATTCATTTTAGCTATTCGTAACATTCGTGGTGAAATGGATATTAGCCCAAGCAAGCCGTTATCAGTATTACTAGCAAATGCATCTGCGGATGATGTACGTCGTATTGAAGAAAATAAATCTTTCTTAGCATCACTTGCTAAAATTGAAGAATTTACGCTGCTTGATAACAAAGATGACGCACCTGCATGTGCAACATCTTATGTTGGTAACCTTGAGATCATGATCCCAATGGCAGGTCTAATCGATGTTGACGCCGAACTTGCACGTATTGCTAAGCAGCTTGAAAAAGCCGAAAAAGGCCTAGCTCAAGTGCAAAATAAACTAGCAAACGAAAAGTTTGTTAACAATGCACCTGAAGCAGTCCTTGCTAAAGAAAATGAGAAGCTTGCAGAGTTCTCAGATGCGAAAGCAAAACTACTTGAGCAAAAAGCCAAGATCGAAAGCTTGTAACTAGATGCGGGGAACCCCGCACAGCTAGACAAAAAAAAGCCGCGTTAATAAATAACGCGGCTTTTTATTTGCGCGGGATAAACCCGCGCCTACAAATTAAAACGTGTAGTTATACTGCGCACCAAATAAGTATGCATGGCCTTTTGATTCAAAGCCCCACTGCTGACCTAAGCCATCAGATTCAGTAAAGTTTTGTGTTTTACCACGGAGAATACTCATACCAATATCTAGGTTTGCTTGTTCGCTCATGGTGTAGTTAACACCAAACGAGTACCAAAAACGGTCAGTATCAGGGATAGAAATTGACAGGTGTTTTTGATCGGCTGGTGATTCATCATAAGCAATACCAGCACGTAATAGTACAGCATCGTTAAACTGATAATCGCCACCGATTGAGTAACGCATTGAGTTTGAGAAGTGCTCATCTTTAGAGAATACAGGTGTATCTTTGCCTGGAACATAAGCTTCTAGCTTTTGGAAGCTATCCCAACCAGTCCATAATACACTGTAGTGTAAGCCTGTTTTCTCATCTAACTGGTGTGTACCAGAGAACTCAGCAATCGCAGGGAGAGTGATTTCAACACTTCCAGGTACACTTACGCCAGCTAGGCCACCGATTTGTGCAGGTAATTGGTTAGAAAACTCGCCATCAAATGTGATATCTGTCTCGCTACGATAGTTAAAACCAAAGCGACTATTTTCATCAATCTGATAGCTAGCTCCTAAGTTCCAACCAAAGCCAGTATCATCGCCTTCTAAATGTACTGCTTGAGTTTGTGCTGGTAAACCTAATGGATTGGCACCAAAGTTACGAATGATTTTCGCATCTGCATAAACATAGTTTAAGCCAAGGCCAACACTAAATTGCTCATTGATTTTGTATGAACCACTAACGTTCATATTTACAGTAACAATCTCTGTTTCACCAGCAAGCTGGCCTGCAGGGTAATCTGCTTCAAATTCAGTTGATAAACCAAAATTTGAAAACGCACCAAAACCAACAGCAAACTTGTCATCGATAGGCATTACAAAATAACCTGCAGGAACAAAAGCTGCTGGCGCAATACTGCTGTCGTTTAGTTGACCTGGGTTAACTGATTGATTACTAGCTTCAGTGCCACGAAGGCTGACATCTGGAATGACAGCAATACCTGCAATGCTTAACTGCTGCTCTTTAAATACAGACATAAGAGCTGGATTACGCGCAACAACAGAGGCATCATCAGCCACTGCTGCTTCACCAGCATATGCACGCCCTAAACCTGAGGCATTTTGCTCTGCTAGCTGGAAAGCCGCTGCAAACGTATCTGCAGACATAACAGCAAGTGATGCTGCAATTAAAGTTTTTGTAAATTTCATTGTGTTTCCTTAACCAAACTAAATGTTTGGGTTCCCATGTGTTGTCTCTAATTATTAGGAGTAAGTTACTTCAAAACCTTAGCACAGTACCTTACTTTTAAATAAAAAACTGTAACAAAGCGTTAAAAAACACCATAAAAACCATTTTTTAACAGCAAAGTAACAGTTTTTTAAAACTCATCGGATAAGTTACAATAAAACTTACTTGCAATTAATTATCATTTAGATTGACTTACTTGATCAGCACTATTAGACTGCCAAACAAGACTAGCAAAGGAGATGAAGCGGTGGAAATAGGATTAATTATTGCTGCGTTGGCTTTTTGTGGGATAAGTGTATATTGCTTTTGCAAAGCTAATTTTTGTGCCTGCACCAGAGCTGGCGAATGCGATAACCCTGTTAACCATTATTGGTTAGGTGCCATTGTCTGTGCTTTAGTCGCACTAGTATGCTGCTGTAGTGCGTTACATTCAGAAAATGGGACTTTATTGTGGCTACTATTAATGGTGAGTTGCTTCAGTGGTGCGCTATTATCGGCTAAGCAATCAACTAAAAAACACTGTGACAAAGCAATAACTAAAAAACCGCTTAAACCAACAGATGCTCTTTTAACAAACGAGCCAAATTAAGCTGATAATCTAATGGTTTGATACTCGCTAAAATCTTTAAGTCATGACCTGGTGAAGTTAAATCAACATCTTTTGCCGTAATATGATGACTATGCTTAGCATTATAGAAAACTTTAACTTTAGGTTGAATGGGGTTCTGATGATTACCTTCGGTTACTAATGCCAACCGTTCATTAGTTAATTTAACAATCGTGCCGACTGGATGTACACCTAAACACTTAATAAACCGCTGTACTAGCTCGCCATCAAACATGTGTTTATTAGCAAGTAAATAGCGCAGTGCGTTGACCGGTTCATCACCTAATTGATGGGGCCTGTCCGCTGTCATGGCGTCATACACATCAACTATCGCCATAATTCGTGCTGGTCGACTAAGTTTTTCACCCAGAAGACCTCGAGGATAGCCACTGCCATCTAAGCGCTCATGGTGATTAACTATCATATCAAGCATTAATGGGGTAATGCCTTTTTCGCCTTTTACCAAGCCTAAACTTTGCGCTACATGCTTTTTAATCGCTTGCATCTCAAGTTTATTTACTTTTTCAGATTTAGAAAAAATCCCTTGTGGTAATTTAGCTTGTCCCAAATCGTGCAGCAAGGCACCCATGGCAAGCTCTTGCACAACACTTTCTTTGTAACCTAAGTACTTGGCAAATACAGTGACAAAAATAGCGCAGTTAGTCATATGTCGCCAGTTGTACATATGCTTATCTTTAATGCGGGTTAAAATAGTCATTGCATTATGATTACGAAATACCGATGCCACAATATCTTTAGCTATACCATCAAGCAGTGCGATATTCATCTTTAAGCCTGAGGTAACGTCGCCATATAAACTTTGTAAATTACGATTATGTTGCTCATAGCTCACACTCGCTTTAGCAAACTCTTGCTCAACTGAAATAACCTTTTTTATCTTTAATTTATTAGGGTTATTGGCCGTTGCAGCAGCGACTTCAGGTTTGAGCTGATATTTGGCAGGAACACTCACATCACTTTGCGTAAAATCTATCAGCAGCTCTTGAACTCCTTCGGATACCAAGCGCTTAATGATCGATTTATCGCGAACTAGGCCGCGAGTTTTGATTTTTATACTATCAACCCCCTCAAACTGCTTGCTAACACTGTCAACAAACATTCCTGGTACGAGTTCAGAAATTGGAAGGGTAATAAGCATATAAAGTGATTAATTCATTTCAAAAAATAATAATTACTGATTATCAACGATCCACTACAAATGTCTATAACAAAAGTAACGAATACGAAATAAGCACTAGGAAATGATGAATTGGTGAGTTGGTGAGTTGGTGAGTTGGCGAGTTGGCGAGTTGGCG
>NZ_JACJDT010000056.1:0-30885 GCF_014163675.1 Pseudoalteromonas sp. SR44-5 | reverse complement strand
TAACCTTTAACCTTTAACCTTTAATCTTTAACTATTACTTAATCACTACCAAATAAATCGCGCGTATAAACTTTATCTGCAATATCACTCAGCTCTTCAACCATACGGTTGGAAACAACAACATCAGCAATTTCTTTAAACTCATTTAAATCTTTAATCACACGTGAATTGAAAAATGCTTCATCTTTTAAAGCTGGTTCATATACGACAACTTCAATCCCTTTGGCTTTAATGCGCTTCATAATCCCTTGGATTGCAGATGCTCTAAAGTTGTCTGACCCCGTTTTCATAACTAAGCGATACACGCCAACTATTTTAGGGCTGCGCTTAATGATTGAGTTCGCAATAAAATCTTTACGGGTAGTGTTGGCGTCAACAATAGCGCCAATCATATTATTTGGCACATCTTTGTAGTTAGCTAACAACTGCTTAGTATCTTTTGGTAAACAATAACCACCATAACCAAATGAAGGATTATTATAATGGTTACCAATACGAGGATCTAAGCTTACACCTTGTATAATTTGCTTCGCATTTAAGCCATGGCTCTCAGCGTAGCTATCGAGCTCATTAAAGTACGCTACACGCATTGCAAGATAGGTATTTGAGAATAACTTGATTGCTTCGGCTTCTGTAGAGTCAGTAAACAGAACCTCAATATCTTGCTTTATAGCACCTTGAGCCAATAAATTAGCGAACGTTTTTGCGCGTTCACTTTGCTCACCGACAATAATGCGAGATGGATACAAATTGTCATGCAATGCTTTACCTTCACGTAAAAATTCTGGCGAAAATATTACATTATCAGTGCCAAGCTTTTCTTTAATCGACTGTGTATAACCTACTGGTACAGTTGATTTAATGACCATAGTCGCCGTTGGGTTAATTCTTATTACATCTTTAATAACCGACTCAACACTATTGGTATTAAAATAGTTTGTTTCAGGATCATAATCAGTCGGTGTAGCAATAATTACAAATTCAGCGCCAACCAGTGCTGACTCTTTATTTGTAGTCGCGGTAAAATTTAATTGCTTATTTTGTAAAAAATCACTTATTTCAACGTCAACAATGGGTGATTGCTTGTCTTTTAAAAGTGCAACTTTATTTTCGTCGATATCAAGGGCAACAACCTTATTGTGTTGCGCAAGTAACATAGCATTAGACAGGCCAACATAACCCGTGCCAACAACAGCAATTTTCATTTTAAATTCCTTAAACGTCTTATTTAAAGCATCTTAGTACAAAGGCATATCGCCTAATACCTAGAGGCTTTCATCCAATTTTTTAATTCACATCACAATATATGATTACAACAGTTTAAAACTAAAAGGTGTCAGGCTAAATCTAACCCCAGTAGGAACTAGCTTCCCTAGTGCCTAATCACTCCCTAGCTCCTGCCTTTAATCTCTACCTCTGTGAACTCCGTGCCCTCAGTGGTGAATAAATCATTTAAAAATTTTTTACCACCGAGTACACCAAGGCGCTTCGAGCTACACCGAGAAGGCAAAGTTAAGCCTAGCACCTAGTCTTTTACCTAGCCCCTAGTACCTTTAACCGTCCCCTACCCCTTCAAATTAACCACATTCGCTTGAGGAGTACTTTCGAGCTGTTTGCCTTTTTTAGCATTCCATACCAAATCACAGATACCATCCGTTGGGTTAAATCCCGTTGGGGCGTCGAGTAACAATTGGCGGATCATTTCGTGGTCAAAGTTATGACAGGCAATGTCAAATGCTTCTAAAAACACTTTTAATTCAGGTAGCGGCAACATAGCTTCATTTGCCGTCATAATTCGCTCATGTGGCGTTTCACCAACGTTATCACCGATTAATAACTCTTCGTAAAGCTTTTCACCTGGGCGCAGGCCGGTGCATAAAATTTCGATATCACCATGGGGGTTGGTTTTGTCTTTCACTTCAAGGCCTGAAAGGCGGATCATCTTACTGGCTAAATCTTTAATTTTTACCGAGTCCCCCATATCAAGTACAAATACATCACCACCTTTGCCCATAGAGCCGGCCTGAATTACCAATTGCGCAGCTTCCGGTATGGTCATAAAGAAACGGGTGATATCTTGGTGAGTAAGCGTAATAGGGCCACCTTCTTTAATTTGCCTGCGAAATAACGGCACCACAGAACCAGACGAGCCAAGCACATTACCAAAGCGCACCATACAAAAACGCGTACGATGTTCTTTACCTTTACTTTGCGCTAAACCTTGTAATACCAGTTCAGCCATGCGCTTAGTGGCGCCCATTACATTCGTTGGTCGCACCGCTTTATCGGTGGAAATTAATACAAAGGTTTCAACCTTTGCGTTAACGGCTGCTTTGGCTGCGTAGTAAGTACCAAATACGTTATTACGCACACCTTCAACCACATTATGCTCAACTAAAGGTACATGCTTATAAGCCGCTGCGTGGTACACCGTTTGTACACCAAATGCCATCATTACGGTTTCAATACGGTTAATACGTTGCACAGAGCCCATTATTGGGATTAGCTCTAAATCAATATGATTATTTGCTATGTACTCATTTAATTCTTTTTCAATAGAATACAAACCAAACTCAGAGATTTCAAATAACACCAGTTTTTTAGGTTGCTGCCTAACTATTTGCCTACACAGCTCAGAGCCAATAGAACCACCGGCTCCAGTAACCATCACTATTTTGCCAGTAATGTTGGCAGCCATAAGTTCTGGTTTTGGGGTAACTGGGTCACGGCCCAATAAATCTTCAATTTCAACTTCTCTAAATTCAGAAAGCTGCGCTTTACCTTCAACTACATCTGCCATACCAGGGATAGATAAAACTTTAATCGTTAATGGCTCTAGCTGCGCAAGTACTTCTTTGCGCCTTGCTCGGCTTGCACTTGGTAACGCTAACAATACTTTAGTAGCCTTGCCTTTATTAATCAGTTCATAAATATCTTTAAAACAAATTACCGGAATACCTTGAACGATAGACCCTTGTTTGCTTTGATCATCATCAATAAAAGCACGAACGTAATATTCTGGCCCGGCACCGAGTGCTGTTGCAAGCTGCCTTCCCGCTGAGCCTGCACCGTAAATAATAACCGATTCTTTATTTACGGTGGCCATTTTGCCGATCATCGCTCGCACTAAAATGCGCGAACCACCAACGGTAAGTAAACATAACCAAGCAAAAATAAATGGCATGGTACGTGGGATAGTAATACCCACAAAAAACGACAACAAGACTAAGCAAGCAGTAGTAATAATAGTACCAAGCACAATAGCCCAGAGCGCCTGCGAATTCATGTACCTTAATACAGCACGATATAAACCAAGATTGATAAATGCGATTAAACCAGTAGGAATTAACATTGCTAACAGCAGCCAATTACCCACCTCACTAAAAGGTGCAAGGCTGTCCAAACGCACTATAAGCGCAAGCCAAAATGCTGCGGCAATAAAAAGTGAATCAATAAATAAGGTGATAGCACGCTTTTTAGCGCGAGAAGCATTCAAAATAGACCGGATGAAACTATCCACAACAAGTTCCCTTTTCTTGTACTCTGTTGATTCGAAAAATAAAGAGCAAAACAGTAGCTCTTTAATTGTTAAAATTTCATTAATTATAGCTTATAAAAAGCATAGGAGCTATCAGCTATCAGCTATCAGCTCGAAGCTCGAATGTGGCCTCTTAGTTAAATGGATATAACGGCCCCCTCCTAAGGGGCAGTTACAGGTTCGATTCCTGTAGGGGCTACCAATAAAATCAATGAGTTACATGGTTTTTTTCTTCCACTTATTTTTTATAGCACATTTATAGCATCGTAAATTGAAATATAAAAAATTTAGCGCTGTCCTTTTATTAAAGTACCCAAATAACATCCAGTTTGCTTTCGCCATGAGCGGACCTTCAAGCGTAACTCGTTTCTGCCCCGAAACAAGCTAACGCAATTACTCTAAAGATCGGCTTTGAACGACAAGCAGACACTAGTAGATAGTAAACTCACAGGGTATGCTACCTTGCAAAGTCTTGCTGATAAATGATACCTACAGGTAAATATGCGAAATTTTCTTGTCTTATTAATTACGATTCTTGCTTGTAAGTCATTCACAGCTACAAATAAGGAACCTAGGGGTATAAAATGGCACGTAGAATGCTAATTTGATGTAGGTTATCATCACCTGAACACCTCCGCTTTAATTGTTTTTTGGCGAATTTATTGTGTGCTTAAATATTCAGTTAATGTTTGGTTATAGATAAATACTTAGGTACAACCAATTATGCTTGACGCTTTCCTAGAGCAGTTACAAAAAAATGACTTTACTCGACACGAAGTAGAACAGCTAAAGCAATCTGCAAAGCTTTGTTCTTTGCCTAGTCGGCATATTTTTTTCCATCAAGGGGAAGTTGCAAAAGAGATTTTCTTTCTATTAGAAGGAATATGTCACGCTGTTTATTTTACTGACAAGGGCAAAGAGTTTAGCAAACAGTTTTATTGGGAAAATGACTGGATCATTGGTTTTGAAAGCCTAGTTAACCAAACGCCATCACCACACCAACTTGAATCACTTACCTCTTGCTCGATTATGTCTCTCCCTATCGAAACATTAAGAACATGGCGTAAGAATAAATATAGTATTTATCTCAAGCTATTGGAAATACAACTGATGTATAAAGAAAACAAAGAACGTTTTATGTTGCTTTATACTCCAGAAGAACGCTATCAACAGTTCTGTAACAGTTATCCTAACTTGTTAGAGCGCCTCACCGATTATCAAATTGCAGCTTATCTTGGCATTACACCGATCAGCCTGAGTCGTATCAAAAAACGCAATCCAACTTAACAATTGTTAATGTCTAGACTTATTCACCTTGCTACATTTCGGATATCAATATGTGTAAGGCTGAATTAAAATGATTACTTGGCAACTCCATCCGTTTCCCCAATTAACAACAATGCAACTATATCAACTGCTAAAACTCAGAGTTGACGTGTTTGTTGTCGAGCAAGAATGTCCCTATCCTGAGTTGGATGGTAAAGATCACCAAGAAGGTGTTTACCACTTACTGGGTTATCAAGGTGGCAAGTTAATGGCCTGCGCACGCTTAATGTCAAAGGGGGTTAGTTATCCATCCGTCAGTATTGGTCGTGTTGCTATTTCAAAAAATTCTCGTGGAGGGGGCATAGGGCATCAACTGGTACAAGAGGCTCTATGTGCATGTGACAAGTTGTGGCCCAGAGAGTCAATCGAAATTGGCGCTCAAGAACACCTATCAGAATTCTACCAAAACCATGGATTTATGCCGACTTCTGTAATGTATTTGGAGGATGACATCCCACATATCGATATGAAGTTGGAAAAATAACAGTGTCTTTTCCTGTGGTAAACCTCGCGATTATCTTTCTCATATTAGGTAATCTTGCTGCTTCACTATCTGATGTCGCAGTTAAGTTACTTAATGGGGAGGTATCAGCCTTTCAATACATTTTTATACGGCAATTATTTTCTACTTTAGTTATTTATCCTTTATGGTTAAAGCAGTCCAAGCAAAAGCGAAAACTGTATAGCGCTAAACTCAATCTATTTAGGGCACATCTAATTATAATAGGCAGTGGTTGCATGGTAATTGCAATCACTCACTTAACTTTAGCTACGGCTAATGCGATTTTTCATGCTGCGCCACTAATGATGCTTCCATTATCGATTTTACTTCTCCAAGAGAAACTAACGATTAAGAGCAGTGTATTATCTCTTATAGGGTTTTCAGGAGTGATTGTGGTTTTAAGACCATCAGAATTTGAATTGGCGGTAGTCTTCGCCCTTGTTACTACATTTACAATTGCCTTGTTCAACCTTACCGCGAAAAAATTACCAACGGAGCAAACTGTTGTCAGCACGCTTTTTTGGACATCATTACTTTCACTACCGATCTCTGGCTGCCTAGCTATATTCCATTGGGTGCCTCTTTCGACCACGAATCTGCTGTTCATTTTGGCAAGTGCAACTTTGGTTCTTACTTACAACGGATTAGCTGTTGCTTCGTATCAACGAGCACCTGCTAATTCTATTGCCCTAGCAGAGAACTCAGGACTGGTATTTGTCACCTTATTTGGTGTTACTTTATTCAATGAAGTGCCAGACTTTTTTACCATATTAGGGATATTGATGATCATACTACCTTTATTACCTTGGAAAATGTTGTTACAAGTAAATCGGTTGAATCAACCGTCCGAATAAACCCAAAAGGCATAGGCGAAAGTGAATTAGAAAATATATTGATGACATCTACCATGAATATAAACCCAACCAATGAAGAGCTGGTAATTGCTCGTGAATGTGTAGAGCGTATTTGACCGTAAGCCTTGCAGCCAATAAAAAGCCCGAGCGTTTAAACTCGGGCTTTTTATTGGCTGCGGTTTATTGAATTTGAAGTTATCGACTAAGCATGCTCAAACATCAGGAAAAGATAAACCACAAACAGAACCAAATGCGTTGCGCCATGCAATACATTGGTTCGGCCACTACTGAATGTTACCTTGCACACCATTAAAGTGGTGACAAGTAATACCAAATCAGAAGAGGATAGACCAAGACGAACCTCTTGATCCATCATCGCGCCGATGAATAGAACGGCTGGCACAGTAAGCGCGTGATCCGCACCACCAGTTTTGGACACCTAATTAAGTGAGTACAATCACTAATGAGGTGAACCATGACAAACAAGAAAAAACGTATTCTCCATTCTGCTGAATTTAAAGCAGAAGCACTGAAACTAGCAGAAAAGCTGGGAGTAGCTACGGCAGCGCAGCATCTCTCGTTACACGAATCCCAGATCTACGGTTGGCGTAAAGCAGCCAAGAAAGATACTAGCACCAGTCAGCGGGAAAAAGATCTAGCCGCTGAAGTCGCAAAGCTCAAAAGGCAATTGGCTGAGCAAGCTGAAGAGCTAGATATCGTAAAAAAGGCCGCCACCTACTTCGCGAAAAATCTAAAGTAGATAGCTACGAATTTATGCTCGAACACCTGCTGTGCTTCAGTGCTGTCCGCATGGCTAAGGTGTTCGGGGTTTCACGAAGTGGGTTTTATTACTGGATTAAGCATCGCCACAAGGCCACTCAGCGCGAGGTAACTCGCCAAGAGCTTGATACGAAGGTCAAAAAGGCTTTTGACAACAGCAAAGGCCGTGATGGTTCAAGGCGCATCCAGAAAGAGCTGGCAGAGAACGGTGATAGCCGTAATGTTAAAACCATTGCCGCTAGTATGAAGCGTCAGGATTTAACGCCGAAAGCGGCACGTAAGTTTAGGTGCACTACGGATAGCAAACATAAAATGCCAGTTGCTCCGAACCTGCTGGCTCAGGATTTTAACGCGGAGGCTCCGAATCAAAAGTGGGCGGGAGACATCACCTATGTTGCGACAAGTGAAGGCTGGCTGTATTTGGCGGTAATTATTGACCTTTATTCAAGGCAAGTAGTCGGCTGGTCTATGGATACCAGAATGACCGCAACACTGGTCTGCGATGCATTATCAATGGCCTTGTTCCGTCGTGGGTTCCCTGAGCAGGTGATCGTTCATAGTGACCGAGGTAGTCAGTACTGCTCAAAAGATTATCGAGACATCATAACCGCTTATAATCTAAAGCAAAGTATGAGTAGGAAAGGAAACTGCTGGGATAATGCTTGTGTTGAGAGCTTCTTCCATTCAATGAAGGTTGAAGCGATCCAATATGAGCCGATCATGACGCGAGACGAGATGCGTCAAACGCTCTTTGAATACATCGAGGTTGATTATAATCGGACAAGAAGGCACAGTGCTCTCGGGTATCTAAGTCCAGTTAACTTTGAAAATAAAAATGTCGCTTAATGAAGTGTCCAGTCTGGCTGGAGCAGATCACTTTGTAAGCACCCGCCAGTTTTCTCAACGATGTTTAAATTGGTGTGCAATCTGATAGGTCTATCTTTTATCAATTCATCAGCCTCAGGTGTTTGCTTACTGCATATTCACTGTAGTAGAGCGGGAGGACAATATACTCCTTTTCCAGTGGTGATGAGCCTTGCGTGCCTGTGAGTTTAATTGTTTTGATGGGCTGGCATTTATTTATGTACGATTGTAGTGATTTTGCTTTGGTGCGTTTACCACTTTTTACTTCGATAGGCAGTATGTTGCCTTCGTCATCAGAGACCACAAATTCGATCTCCGCTCTTGCATCACCCCATGAATATGTTGGGTCAATGCCTTGTGCAGCAAGTTCCTGTTGTACAAAGTTTTCGGCCACAAAGCCTTTGTATTCATAGCCTTGTTGTTTTATTTCTTTATACCCAATGTTTAGCATATGATTTAATAAGCCCACATCAAAAAGAAATAATTTAACTATATTATCTTTTTTATATGCTGCTAGTGGGCTTTTAGGTGTGCCATCAATAGGGTGGTTTTTGAGTATCAAGCGGCACTTATTTAACCAAGAAATAGCGCTTTCAAAATCACTATAGCGAGATTTTTTATCGTGCATCCCTTTAAATTTAAAGCGATTAACCGATTCATCCATCACTGATGATAGCTGTGCTGGAACATTGTTAAATACAGCCTCAATTAATCCTGCATCTACTTTTCCTGAGTATTTGCCGAAGTCTCGTTGATATCCCAGTACTAAATTTTTATGAATATCTGTTACAGCTTGAACGCGGTCAATGATACTGTGATCAGATAAATCAAACCATGTACTTACAGCCTCTGGCATACCGCCAGTAAAGTAATAATCAGTGAGTTTTGAGAATAATTTGCTATGTGCTGCACTTGAGTTTGTTTGTGCTGCAAATGCCTTAATTAGAGCGGTTTCTTTCGAGGCGATCAGAAACTCACGAAATGTGAGAGGGCGCAGATTATGTTGCTCCACTTTACCTACAGGAAAGGAGTTTAATAAACCGATATTAGAACCACTGGCGGCAATATGCATGTGCGGCGCTTGTTCAGCAAAGTATTTGAGGGACGTGACTGCTTTAGGGCATTCGCCTATTTCATCAAGGATCAGTAGATCTGTATTAGGGTCAAACGTTTTTCCTGTAAGTAGCTCTATATTAGATAGTACGTTTTCGGGGGATAACGAATCTGCGAATGCTTCACTCATTTGCGGGGACTCTAAAAAATCGATTCGAATCACGTTTGCAAAGGTACTGCCTAATAGAGTTTGTAATAAATAAGTTTTACCTGTTTGGCGAGCGCCATCAATTAATAAGGGTTTTCGTGCTGGCTTAGATTTCCAATCTAATAACTTTTCTAAAATTAATCGTTGCATGGCAGGTCTCGTATTACTCACTAGATGATTAATTACACTTTATTGCGCGAATAAATGCAAGTTTTTACACTTTTATGCGCTAATAAGTGTGTTTTTTCACACTTTTATGCGCGAATAAGTGTGGTTTCCTTGTATAAATTAAATTGACTACTATTTTAAACGGTGATGTTTTACTTTGTTGTGCAGTAGCTTTTAAGGGATAGCGAAGATATGGCAATGCCTATTTCAGTCGATAACGCTGAACATTATAACTGGGGGCATAAGGGTGATAATTGTGATGGTTGGCATTTGGTGAAGAGTACTGCATTGAATGTGATCCAAGAGCGAGTGCCGACGGGGAGCAGTCGCATAAGCATGAGTTTGCAGAGCCGTTCTTTTTTGTACTTAATGGGCAGGCGACTTTGTTAGCGATATAAAACCCGCAACAAGGCCTACAGTGCCAGCGGGGTTAGTGCATCAGTTATGCAACTACGCTGCGGACGAGCTGGTTTTATTGTTACCTCAACGCCGCCAAGTCATGGTGATAAAGTTGTTACTAAGCAAGCCTTAATGAAATAAAAAGCCGTTGGATTAACAATGAAAAGGCTAGGGCCTTACCAACGCTCTTAAGCTTATGTTGGTAAGGTTTCGTTATTGATGACGCTAGCTTTTTACTGTAGTTATCATTTATTTTTTGAAAAATTATCTATGAATTTTTGAACATAAGGATCACAAGAGCCGTAACTTACAATAAATATATCAAGGTCTGCGTACTCGTATAGTTTCAAGGCGCGCTCAATGGCTTGTAAGATCCATTGTCTATCATTACCAAATACGCCGCCGCCAATAAGAGTTAGATATACTTTATTATTGCCTGTTTTTTGATAGTTCAAAATAGCAGAGCATATTGTTGCTTCGTAACAAGCCTCTAATATCAGTTTGGCAAAATTAGCCCATAACGTTGGAGGTATTTGTGAATATGCGACAGGAAGCGCTGAACAATAAACTTGGCTGACTGTTTGCTTTAGATCATTTAGTGTCACCTCTGTATCCCATTGGATGCCAATGCGTAACAAAGCTTTTAATTTGTCGAGTTCAGATTTAGTCGCAGAGTTAATTTTTTCATTTATTTCTATTAAACCTTCTTCAGATGCCAAAGCATAACCATTTTTCATTTGCCAAAGACGGTTATTTTTATTTCCTAATGCGGCACCAATGTCACTCAGGCAATCGATCTGATTATTAGCCGTTTGACCAATTTCACCATTTACGTTTGCAAAATAGTTTCGATAAATAGTTCCGGCACCTGCAGCTATAGCGCAAGCAGGTCCTTGAGTACGATCATACTCATAGCCATCGACACCGTGCTCAGGTGTAACATCAGGAGAAACCATTTCTAAGAGGTTGAATTGGGAGGCAACCTGGAATAATGCGCCGACATTGTTCTTATCAGTATGAAGGTCTTGAACATTCGCAACGATTTCACGAATAGAGTTTTTTGTATCTAGCGCTTTATTATTATTAACGCGATTTCTTAATTCGGCTAATGATGGTGTTTCTAATAAGCCGCAATGATATTCCTTTGCATTAATATGAGATTTTAAAATATTACCGTTAACTGATAAATTTTTATGCACTTGTAACGGGGATTCTTCACTAAAGCCTGTCAGTTTTTCAAACCACATATAAAATTCCTTTTAGCTACTTGGCGAGCCTATAAAAAGGCTCGCTTTAATGTATTTTATTGAAATGCAGCCATAGCTGAATTCGTCTTTACTCAATTACTTACTATGCGCCAATATAGAGCTATTTATTAAAAACTAACGCTCTTGTAACATACGCTCAAATTCTGCCATCGCTAATTGCTCTGCTTCGTTACGGCTGGCAATCATTGTTTCAAAATCGGTTTCAATAGTTGCTAAAACAGCGGGCGGATTCATGCGTTTAATGCGTGAAAATTGCTCATCTTCAGTTTCATCGTAAGCGAGTATGGCAAGCGTGATTGAGTTTCGCTCTACACCTTCTGAAAATATACCTTCGTTATCTAAGCGAATTAACACGCGCTCTAAGGTTGATAACCATGCTTGCCAATATTTTTGGATTTCTTCATCACTGACTATTTCATAGCTATCGTCATTGTCGAGTGTTTGTAGAATTTCACTACTGTGTTCAAAATATTCTGAGTAATCTTCTAATGATGGAAAGTCACTGACGTTCCATTTAGCGAGTAAACGGTCATCTTCTTCGCAGTCATATTCGTCTTCAAATGTGCTTTGAAAATCAGTATGAGTATTGAACATAGGTAAAAATGAACAGCTACCAGAGTGATAAAAACCGATTACATAAATATCATCACCCAAGTCAGCTAAAATTTGCTTGAATGCTTTTTTACTATCTAAATATAACGCTTCTTCAAAAGTAGAAAAGTCAGTTTCCATGTAATCATTCCTTGTAAAAAATTAATAATTTGGCAGTTTATCATATGTAATAAAGCCAATTAATTAAATTAACTGGCTTTTTATTATTTATGCTCCAGGGCCACATTCCATACATTGGTTAATGATATCTGGGCCAAATTTCAGCTTAGCGTTTAAATCACGCAGTGCTGTACGTAGGCCTTCTTCTATCACTGGGTGATAAAATGGCATGTCGAGCATTTGTGGTACAGTCATTTTGTTTTGTACAGCCCATGCCAGTAGGTGGGCGATATGCTCAGCTTGTGGGCCAATAAACTCAGCACCTAAAAATAAGCCTGTGCCTTGCTCTGCGTATAAACGCATATGACCTTTGTTTTTCAACATTACGCGGCTGCGGCCTTGGTTTTCAAAGCTGACCTCGCCAATTTCAAAACAACCACACTCACCATAACGAGCCGTTATTTGCTTGTACGTTTCACCGACCATAGCAATTTGTGGGTCGCTGAAAACGGCTGCAATTGGCGCTCGGCGCAGGCCAATACGTACATCAGGGAAACGCCCCGCGTTTTGCCCTGCGATGGAGCCTTGGTCGCTCGCTTCATGCAGTAGTGGGATCATGTTACTGGCATCTCCGGCGATAAATATATTGGAGTCGCCACATTGCATTGTGTGTTTATCAGCGATTGGTACGCCACGTTCATCAAGCTCAATGCCAGTGTTTTCAAGACCGAGTTTGTCGGTGTTTGGTACGCGGCCCGTCGCGGCAAGTACGTAATCAAATTGCTCGGTTTGTTTTTGCCCGTTTTTGTCGACATAGGTAAGCTGCGCTTTATCGCCTACTTGTTTCATATCGGATACGTTTGAATCGGTATCGACAAAAAACTCTTCAGCAAATACAGTATTTGCGTAGTCTTTTATAACTGGGTCGGTAATTGGGCCAATCGCGCCACCCACACCAAATAGTTTTACCTTAACACCTAAGCGATGCAACGCTTGGCCAATTTCGAGGCCAATAACACCAGGGCCAAATACAGCAACTGACTCTGGCAAGTCTTGCCAATCGAAAACGTCATCGTTAATGATTAGTCTGTCGCCAAAGTTATTAAATACGCTAGGGTAAGCAGGTCGAGAGCCGGTAGCAATTACAAAGCGCTTAGCGGTAATAATTGTATGGTCGTCAATCTGTACGCGATTGGCATCTAAAAATTTTGCGTAGCCTACTATTTTATCATCAGTGGGTAGCTCATCCACGGCTTCTACTACAAAACCTACGAAGCGGTCGCGCTCATTGCGCACGCGCGCCATTACTTCAACACCGTTTATGGTTGGTTTTGAGCTGTGCACACCAAAGGCTGGCGCGGCTTCAATTGCATGGGCGGCTTCTGCGGCGGCAATAAGTAATTTACTTGGCATACAGCCAACTCGCGCACAGGTAGTACCGTATGGGCCTGCTTCAATCATTAATACGTTAGACGTGTGTTGTTTTGCATTGCGGTAAGCGCTTAAACCTGCGGTGCCAGCACCTATTACAACAACGTCGGTGTTTAGTTCTTTCATGGTGATGTCCTCAATACCAATTTTATTAAAAAACTGGTTTTTAAATTAGTTAATAAAATAGGTATTTAAAATGGGTATTTAAAAAGGGTATGGATAGGGGCATTGCTGCCCCTTATTATTTGCTTAAGGTATTTACTTAATTAAGCAAAGTATTTTTCTAAATCGTCAGAGCCACCAATGTGCTTACCGCCGATAAATACTTGTGGTACGGTCTCACGGCCTGAAATAGCTTTTAGGCTAGTCAGTGATGCGCCAGCACCCATAGTGATCTCTTCGTATACTAGGCCTTTCTCTGTTAATAATGCTTTCGCTTTTTTACAGAAAGGGCAGCCAGGTTTAGTGAAAATGCTCACCGGCTCTGGTTTAACTTGTTTAGGGTTGATGTAATCGAGCATAGTGTCTGCATCTGATACTTCAAACGGGTCGCCAGGTAAATCTGGTTCGATGAACATTTTTTCAATTACGCCATCTTTAACCAGCATAGAGTATCTCCAGCTGCGTTTGCCAAAACCTAAATCGTTTTTATCAACTAACATGCCCATGCCGTCAGTGAATTCGCCGTTACCGTCTGGTAATAAGGTAATGTTTTGTGCTTCTTGATGCTCAGCCCATGCATTCATTACAAAGGTATCGTTTACTGATAAACACACAATGTCGTCAACGCCGTTTTGTTTAAGTACACCAGCTAATTCGTTGTAGCGTGGTAAGTGAGTTGATGAACAGGTTGGTGTAAATGCACCGGGTAGTGAAAACACAACCACTGTTTTACCTTTAAAAATGTCATCGGTAGTTACTGATTTCCATTCGTCATTTTGACGTGTTGCAAATGTAACCTGTGGAATTGTTTGACCTTCAATATTCTTTAACATGTTTTTTAGTTCCTCTTGATTTGTTGATAGCCATTATGTCGTGAAAGTTATAATAGCTCCAATCGTTTGTTTGTATTAGTATGATAGGTATTACCGATTAATTATGAGTTTGCAGTGAATTTAAAAGATCTTGAATACGTAAAAGCGATTGCGCACTTTAAGCATTTTCGTAAAGCCGCCGATGCATGTTTTGTCAGTCAACCCACTCTCAGTGGACAGGTTAAAAAACTTGAACAAGAGCTGGGTGTTACTTTATTTGACCGCTCTACTAAGCAGGTTACTTTAACGGCTCAAGGTGAACGTTTGTTGACACAGATCAAAGTGATCTTAGAGCAAACCCAAATATTAAAAGAGCTAGCAGCAACGTCATCGTCGCCACTACAAGGTAAAGTAAGAATAGGCATTATTCCAACGATTGCACCGTATTTATTACCTACCTTACTCACCTCGATGAAAGAAGCGTTTGCTGATAGCCAATTTGCTTTTGTTGAGATGCAAACCGCGACTATATTAAGCGCACTGGATAACGGTGAGTTAGATATCGCTATATTAGCAGATGTGCCTGAACTTAAACTTTATCATACAGTTAAATTGTATAAAGAAGACTTTTTGGTCGCTATGTCAGCGCAAAATAGTTTAGCAAAACGCAGTAAAATAGTGTTAGATGAGCTACAAGAGTGCAGTTTATTGATGCTCAGCGATGGTCATTGTTTTAAAGATCAAGCCCAGCAATTTTGTTTTGCCGCTGGGGTTGATGTGTCCAATGAGTACCGAGGTAATAGCTTAGAAACCTTATTAGCATTGGTGGCTATGGATGATGGGGTAACCTTCGTGCCTAAGCTTGCGTGCACAGAGCGCGCAGGTATTAGCTACTTGCCAATCTTCCCAACTCAACAGCGAAGTGTAGTGTTGACCTGTCGTAAACATTACCCGCATTTAGCGGGCATTGAATTACTTGCTAATTGGCTTATTGAGCACCCAAGCTTACACCAACAATTAACTAAGGCTCTAAATTAGTCAGTTCTACTACATCATTTATTTGAATATTAGGCAGTGGTTGTTGGTCAATACTGACGGCAACCGCACTTTGTTGATATACCTGCTCAACTTGTATTTGATTGAGCGTGGTGATCAGGTGTGGCATTTTATTTCCCGCTGCATCGGTTAAATAGTTATGATGTGCAATATTTAAGCGTTGGCCTTTTTCAATACCATGGGCTTTGCCTAAATTAATAATTAGCTTATTGTTTTCTATATGTAATATTTTACCTTGGGTTTCAAGGCAAGCCATTGCGGCTTGTAAGTCGTAACTAACGGTTTGGTTTATGTCGGCTATATTTTGGCCGTAATCTGAACTCCAAAATTTATCACTAAACACGTCAATAATTGCAGTTTTTTCAAATGGCCAGATAGCTTGACTGCGATAACTTTTTTGCCACATTCGCTCGTAAGTGGTGCCATCAAACAAGGCAAAATCTATTTTATATGAACGTTGGTAGGTTTCGTCCTGCCAAAAAGCATAACTGTTATTGAGTTTATCGCCATTTGAGATATCAACAATTTGACTTAACAATACATACTGAGAATTACTGCGGCTCGATATTTCTTCTAATAGGGCATTACTGTAATCGTATTGTTGATTAAAAAATTCGCCAACGCGGATCGGAAAATTAAAATAAGCCGTTGGTTTAGCATTCATAGCCGATTGATTTAACGTTTTGTAGAGTGCTTCGCTGGTGGCTTTATTAATGTCAAATATTTGACCCATCTTCGCTTGTTCGCGATTATTTAATTGTGTTTGGGTGATCGCAACAAATTTAGTAAATTGGTTCGCAGGGCAGTGTTCTTGTTGAGGGAAGATATCCAAGCGCAAAGTAATTGCAAATTGATCGGCTTTACGATCTTCGCTGATCATCTCTATCTTTTGAATTTCGCCATGGCTGTTTATTTTTAGCTGATCTTGGGTTAACACCCCATCTACTAAGGTCTGCATTGAGCTGACGCGTGCCCCTGAGAACACTAAAGCTTGGGTGATAGCATCTTTTATTGCCGCCGATTTTGCCGCACTGATATCATTATTTCTAATGCTTGCATGGCCGGTTGATTCATACCATTGGGCAACTGTATGGGAGGAGAATAGACTAATACTTAGCCAACTGCTGGCGATTACTACCATTGATAAAATTCGCTTCATTACCCTAACCCCATGAATATACATTTGCTATTAACAGTGACAGAGCAAGGACTGTACCAATTGTTTTGCAAGGTTGCTTTAAAACCGTCATAGCAGTTAATTATGGCATTGATCGTGCATTGATTTAGTTATTAATGACTCTTTTAAAGCGTGAGAGAAGCCATGCGTATTGTGATTTCAATTTGTATATTAGCAAGCTTAGGTCTAGCTGGCTGTAGCAGTATTTTTGATAAACATGTGGAATATAAGTATATTGAGCCAGATAACTACCCAATTCTAAAAGCCGTGGGTTATGCGCCGATCAGTGCGCAACCGGGTGATAACCAATCACAACGCTCATTAATGGCGATTAAAGCATCAAAACTAGAAGCGTATCGTGAGCTTGCAGAGCAAGTATATGGGCAAAAAATTACCGCAGGCACCACAGTGCAAGGCAGTATTGCACAAAACGATCACTTGCAAGGGCAAGTACAAGGGATTATTAAAGGCGCACAAGTAATTAAAACCTATGCCGTAGGTGATACCTATGCCACAGAGTTACAACTTGATATGAAGCGGGTGCATGACTTATACATAGGTGAAATTAAACCACGCGAAGTTAAAAAAGTAACTTATTACTAAAACGCTTGATCTAATAAATTCGTTGTTAGTTATGTTAGTAACTAACAAAATACACGCTAAAATATCTCACAGTGAATACTTCAGTGCTATGCTTTATTTAATGTTTTTTATTGAATAAAGCTTGTGGCACGTAAAAAAATAACTCGGTTTTTATTAATATACTTATGGTCGCGTCAGTGAGCGTTTTACACTTTGGCTGCGTGCTTTTGCGAAAGTTTAGTAACTGCCCGTTACTGCATTTTGCGCTATTGTTTATATTAGTTACCAGTGTGGTTTTTGCCGATCGTCTCCCCATCCAATTTAATGTCTTTTTAGAAAAAATGAACCTGCAATTTGGACCAACGCGCGTAGCGGTAGCACGTAATTGGCAAACGATGTTGGTTCAGTCACAGAATCAAACTGAGCAACAAAAAATCTTAATCGTAAATAATTTTTTTGCTCGCAACTTACGCTATCGTACTGATATTGAGCTATGGCAGCAAAATGATTACTGGGCAACGCCACTTGAAACATTAGGCAAAGGCCTTGGTGACTGCGAAGATTATGCGATTGCTAAATATATTAGTCTGCGAGTACTAGGCATTGAAGATGATAAGTTACGTTTGATCTACGTTAAAGCACAGATCGGCGGTCCTAACTCAAAACAAACTCAGGCGCATATGGTGTTGGGGTATTTTGTTACTCCTAATGCACAACCGCTGATATTAGATAGTTTAATAACAAAAGTACTGCCTGCCGCTAAACGCACCGATCTAAGCCCCGTTTTTAGTTTTAACAGCCAAGGCTTGTGGGCGAACAACTCAACCCAAAGTGTTGCCAATCCAACTGCTAGGTTATCTCGCTGGCGACGAATTATTGAACAAACACAACAAGAAGGAATTATCTGGTGATGTCATTTATGTCCTTATTTAAACGTGAAAGTAAGATCACTTTACGCCAAGAACTGTGGTTGGCTATTTTAGTGGTCATAATTATTGGTTTCGTCAGTAGTGTACTCATTAGTACGTATTCGGCTAAACAGTATTTTTCTTCTCAGTTGTATTTAAAAAATATTGATAATGCTAATGGCTTGGCTTTAATGCTCAGTCAGCTGCATAAAGATCATGTTGAATTAGAGCTACTTATTTCTGCTACTTTTGATACAGGGCACTACCAACGTATTGAATTGCAGGACCCGCAAGGTGAACCGATCGTAAAACGAGTATTTAGTGGTGAATTTGATACATCGGCGCCACTTTGGTTTCATCATCTTTATCAATTACATGTGATGCCAGGCGTTGCGCAAGTGAGCGATGGCTGGCAGCAGTTTGGTACTTTATATGTAGAAAGCCATAGTCAATACACAGAGCAAGCGCTATGGGAGAGCGCGATTCGATTATTCTGGAGTTTTTTTATGGTGGCGATTACCGCATGTATAGCGAGTGCTCATTTTTTAAGTCGAATTTTACGCCCGTTAGATGATGTTGTGCAGCAAGCAAATGCGCTAGGTGATAAACGTTTTATTAAATCTAAAGTACCAAAAACGTATGAATTTGCTCGGTTAGTTAGTTCGATGAATCTTCTGTCAACGCGCTTTAGTCGTATTATTAAAGAAGATAATAAACGCTTAGAGGAGTTTCGTTTTAAAAGCCAGCACGATGAATTAACTGGCTTGGCGAATCGAGAGTATTTTTGTGCCACTTTAGAAGCACAATTGGAGCAATCAAAAGAACATGCTCATGGCGCGTTATTTTTATTTCGTATTGTCAATCTTGACCTGATCAGTGAGCAAATCAATCGTGTTGAGATGGTGGCTTTTTTACGTCGCTTTACACAAACATTGGTCGCTTTTTTAGAAGCCAATGAAGATCGTTTTTCAGCAAGTCATATTGCCCGTATGTCTCATAGCGATTTTGCGGTATTGGTAAATGACACTGATGATATCGAAAGTCTGAGTTCGAAGGTACTTAAGCAACATGCAGTATTACTGGCAGAATACAGTCATATTGGTTTAACTATCCCACACAGTTGTAGTTATATAGAGCGTGAAGATAGCCGTTTTACATTATTAAAACGGGTCGATAATTTATTAAAAGCCGCCGTGGCAGAGCCGACAATACAGGTTCAAATTAATAATAATAAGCAGCGCAATGAATTATTTTCTGACGCTGCTAGTTGGCGTGAGGCGATTGAGCGCGCGTTAGATAATAATGATTTAGATGTGTTGCTTTATCCGGTTAAATCTTTTTCGGGTAAGTTATTACAAAACCAAGTGAGCTTGAGTTTATTGCTCAATGGTGAACTTTATCGCAGTGGTTATTATTGGCAATGGGCAAAACGATTGAAGTTACTTGCTCGATTAGACTGGGGCTTGATCAAATATCTGGTACAAACATTTGAAGCGCGAGAGGATTTAAAACTTATATCGGTGGAATTATCACAAGAAACATTATTAGATGATGCCGCGCTTGCTGCGATATTGACTTATTTATTGGCGTTTCCAAAATTAGCAGCGCATATTTGTTTTGATATACGTGAAAGTTTAGCTGTTGCTGAATTGACTATTTTTAAAGATTTTTGTATGCAAGTGAAAAGTATGGGAGCAAAAGTGGCACTGAAACGGGTCGGGCCAGCTTTCACTAAAATAGATAAAATTCATGAGTTAGGTCTTGAAATGATTAAAATTGATAGTATTTACGGACACAATATTAGTTACAGCCAAGATAATCAGACTTTTTTAAGAGGAGTGTGCGCACTAGCTCATTCAATTGGTATAAAAGTCATTGCTGAGGGCGTTAATAACCCCGAAGATCAGGTGACATTACAAGGGCTAGGATTCGATGGCATAGTATCGCAACCAGTTGATGATGAAGTAAAAGCAAGCGCGGAAGAATAAAATATAGGGTTGTGTATTCTGCCCAAGGTAGACTCTAATCTACGGACATAGTATTGCGTTTGTACTCTGGTTCTTAATGTAGAAAAATGCGGTTGATTTATAACATTACGGAAGATGCACAAGTATTAGAAATTGAATTCTCAATTTTTTAACTTCCTTTTACTGCGAGCATCAATTGCATACGGTCACGAACTTTGAGCTTGTTAAAAATCGAGCTCATATGTTCTTTAACGGTACGTTCGGTAATGTTTAATTGCTTTGCAACCATTTTATTACTGGCACCTGTGACAACAATATCGACCACTTGGTGTTCGCGTTTGGTTAATAGTGTTAGATCACAAGCATGCTGATAACTGATTGACTGCTTTGAGAGCACGCCGACTAAATTTGATAGCAACTGACCCGGTAACCAGATGCCGCCACTGATAACGGTTTCTGCCACTTGCTCTATAATTACCTTACTGGCAAATGCTTCAACATAACCGCGAGCTCCCACTTGCAGCGCAGCGCAGAGTTCTGCCATGTTTAACTCTTTGCTCATCACAATCACTGGAATGCGATTTTTACTGTACCTTTGTACTACGCTAAGCCAATCAGGACTGCCAGCTAAGATCCATAAAATAGTATCTGCTGTAATATTGTGTGGTTGTTGCTGTCGTATTTCACATTCAGGGTAGGCTGCTTGCCAGTGAGGTGAAATAAACTTAGCTTCGGTGATAAAGACACTTTGGCGCATTATAGTTCCATATTAAAAATGTAAGAATAATATTAATTAACGCTCAGTCATTGCTAATGAGGTTGCTCGTAATACCGGTTTAAGCAAGTACTCCAACACGGTTTTTTTACCAGTAATAATATCTACCTGAGTTGTCATTCCTGGAATAATTGTTAGGTTTTCGGCAAAGTGGCTTTTGTCCGTTTTCAGCTGTACTAAATAAAACGTGTTGTCTCGCTCATCAGTAATCGTGTCGGCACTAATTTGTATAACTTCGGCGCTTAGTCCGCCGTATATCGCAAAATCGTAAGCACTAAATTTGATCATTGCAGCTTGTCCCGGACGTAAAAAAGCAATGTCTTTCGGAGGGATTTTGGCCTCTACAATCAGTTGGTCATCCAGCGGTATTATTTCAAGTACATCACTACCAGGTTGTAAAATGCCACCGACGGTATTGACCATCAGGCGTTGCACAGTGCCATTAACCGGAGAGCGAATTTCAGTTTGGGTGACTTTATCTGCTAAACCAGATTCGGTTTCTTTAATTGCATCTAGGCGCAGCCGTGCTTCAGAAAGCTCATTATTCCAACGGTTTATCATAGATAATTCGACTTCGTTTACTTTATTCTTCGCTTCATTAATAGCAGAAAGGCTACGATTAATAACAGCCTTAGTGCGGTTTATCTCACCATTTAAATCAACAGCTTGGCGTTCTAAACGAATAATATCGATATCAGATACTGCGCCTGAGCGTAGTAATGGGCGGGTTACTTGTAGTTCGCGGTTTATTAATCGTAAGGCATTGCTATGCTGTTGCAGGGCTGCTTGTGCTTCGATATGATCTTGACGGCGTTGTTCTAATTGGCGTTTATGAATTGCGACTTGTTGTTCAAGCTCTTGGTTATTACTGGTGTAAAGTGCTTGTTCGTGCATCACGACTCCCGGCGCATCAGCAGTGAGTTTAGTCTCAAAAATTAACGGTTGTTTTTTAGTCTGAGCTTCAAGACGCGCTACTTTGGCACTGAGTGACAACACTTTTGACTGGTTTTCTCTAAAGTTCGAAATATATCTGGTAGGGTCTATTTTTATTAATACATCGCCAGCATTGACGATTTGCCCTTCGCGGACATTAATTTGCTCTACCATGCCGCCATCGTAGGATTGGATCAGTTGCAATTTATTTGATGGGATCACTCGGCCTTCACCACGAGCAACTTCATCTAGGTTTGCAAATGCAGACCAAACAACCAGCAACACCATACTTAAACAAATTAAATATAGCAGTAACTTGGCACTGGCTGGTTGCTGTTGCATTTTTTCCCATTGTGCATCGACCACCCAATCTTGGCTATTAGGTGGGGATAGCCAACCTTTAAATAAGTTATTAAATATTGATGGCTTTTGCCCTTTACTGGCCTCAATGGCACGTCCGACTGATTCAAATGAACGTTGCTCTAACGTGAGTTTGCTTTTATTCATGAAGTACGCTCCACAGCCGGGTTATTCAAAGAGGCGATCACTTGTGCTTTGGGACCATCAGCGATAATTTTGCCATTATCAATTACGATAATACGATCGACTAACTCAAGTAATGAGGTTCTGTGAGTAACAACAAGTAAGGTTTTATCTTGGCTGTGTTGTTTTAAATTGGCGATGATTTTGGCTTCGCTATTATGATCCAGTGCTGAGGTTGGTTCATCGAGAATGAGTATGGGTGGATCATTGATCAATGCTCGAGCCATTCCCACAGCTTGGCGTTGTCCACCAGAAAGTAAGCGACCTTGTTCGCCAACTTGTAGGTCAAAGCCATCAGGATGAGAGTTTATAAGATCGAATAATTGGCTATGCTCGCAAGCACTAATAATTTGTTCATCTTTGGCGTGCCATGCACTTAAGGTGATGTTGTCTTTGAGGGTGCCAAAAAATAGTGAGATAGTTTGTGGAACATAACCAATGTTATGGCGTAATTCTGCGGGATCTATTTGGTGAATATCGGTGTTATCAATTAAAATTGATCCTGAATTTGGCTCATGCAGCCCTAGGATTAACTTCTCTAGGGTGCTTTTTCCTGAGCCATTACGTCCTAGGATAGCCACTTTTTCACCTGCTTTGATTTTAAATGATACACCTGATAATGCTTCGTTACTGTCATCAGCATATTTAAAGTGCACATCATGAAACTCTATATCACCACGTAAAACAGGGTGACTTAACCAATGCTTTCCTGCAGGGCGCTCAACTTCTTTTTCCATTATTTCATTGAGTGAATGCATGGCAATAGCGGCATGGTGGAATTGTGCTAACACAGCGGCAGATTGACCGATTGGCCCCATAGTGCGTGAAGATAATAAATAGGCGGCGATCAAGCCTCCTTGGGTTAAATCACCAGCAATAACTAAGTGCACCCCAATAATCATAATTATCACGCCAACACATTGTTGTAGCCAAGTGGCTGAGTTAGCAATTGAACCGGAGATCAGCCGGCTCTGTGCATTAACCCGAGCAATATAAATGGTTGATTTTTCCCATGCAGCCTGGGTTTTACATTCACTATGAAAGCTTTTAACGTCCTCGATATTGGTGAGACTCTCTACTAAAATAGCATTACGCATTGAACTGGCTTTCATTGTTTGCTCTGATAGCGCTTCTAATTTACGGTGGGCGGCTAAGGCATAGCATAGTAGCAACAGTGCTCCGACAATGATCGGGATACTAAGCTGTACGCCAATGATAGCAATCACGGTGAGGTATAAAAGTACAAAGGGTAAATCAACCAAAGCGATAAGCGTGATTGAGCTGAAAAATCCTCGCACAGCTTCAAATGACTGGATATTGCTGGCAAATGAGCCCGCTGATGTAGGGCGGTTTTTTAACTGCATACCCAGTACTCGCTCCATAATAACTGCGGAGACTTTTACGTCGATACGACTTGCTGCGAGTTCGACAAAATAGCTGCGTACTAACCTTAAAATGAAGTCGGCGGTCAGCGCGATTAATACGCCAATGGCTAATACCCATAGTGTTTCAACAGCTTGATTTGGTACCACTCGATCATACACGTTCATAACAAATAATGGCATCGCAATTGAAAGTACGCCTAGTGCAATGGCTGAAATAATCACGTCTTTATACAAGGATCGACATTCTTTTATCACGCCCCAAAACCAGCCGTCTTTAGATAGTTTTTGCAGCACTGGCGAGCGGGCATCAAAGGTGAATTCAGGACGTGTATAAATAACAATATCAGTGGCATTTTTGCTCAGATCTGTAATTTGTAAGGTTACTGCCGAATCGCTGAGTTCAGGGTAAATAACTTCTACGGTGTGTAATTGCAGATCCAGTGCAGTGATCACACAGGCTTGATTATTTTCTAGTAGTAAAATAGCGGGTAATAATGCCGTATTGATTTTAATAAGTTGTTTATTTACAACTTTAGTTTTAAAACCAATGCGTTTTGCAGCCCTTGAAAAACCAGAAGGAGTAAGATTACCTTGCTCAAGAGGAAGCCCATTTAGCAAGGTTTCGCGGGAAAATTCACGATCATGGTAGTGGCATAAAATTGCTAAGCAGTCGACTAAAATACCACCATGACCGATTTCATCATCTATTTCCATATAGCTTCCAATACCACTTTATATTGTTTAACTAGTTCAGATTAATAACTTGCCGCAACAAAGCTATTGCCAGTTTCTGTGTCTGTGATCACCGCTTCAATACGGCGGTTAGCGGCATTAGCTCGAACAGAGATCTCATTAATTCTTGGTTTATCTACTCCATAACCGAGTGATTTAACTCGTTTAGGGGCAACACCGTATTGCTGAATTAAAATTTCAGCCACGGAGAATGCTCGTTTTTCTGATAGTTTTTTATTGTAAAGAGCAGGCCCTTCGAGTGAAGCATGCCCTTGTATTTCAACATTTTTAGATGGGTGTGATTTTAAAAAATCAGCGAGGCGTGCGATTTCTTGCAAATACTCAGGGCGCACAACACTTGAATCAGCCACGAACGGAATACCGATCTCGACGTTACTAGTATTACTGTTGTATTTAGTGCAGCCTTTTTCATCTACCTCAGTCAAGGTTGGGGTCGAAGGGCAATCATCTTGTTCGTTGGCAACACCGTCATTATCATCATCACTAAATGTACTGCTATTTAAGGTCGGTGCATTGAGATAACTGGGCATCGCAGTCATGCTCATATAGGCGTTATCTTGTTGGGCTTTTTTTTGCAAAAATGCTTGCCGATTGATTGTTGCTGCAACATCGTATTTAGGGCAGATAAACTCGGCATTATGGGCAATAGTATCATCTGTTAATTCAGTGATTTTCGGGAATTTGTCTGAGCTTACATTAAGTGTCGGAAGTAGTTTTCCCATTTCTGCTAGCATCGCTAATATGGCACTTTGGCGTTCATAAAGTGCTGCTGTATAGGAACGGTTTGACTGGAATGACTCGTTTTCTGCATCCAACACATCTAATAACATGCGTTGACCAATATCAAATTGATCTTTATAGGCAACTTTTACTTTGTCTGATGAGCGGCGATGCTGGTCAAGGGCTGGTAATTTACTTTCAAGTACTTTGACATTGTTATAAGCAACTTGCAGATTTTGACGAATTTCGATACAGGATTGATCTCGCTGGTATTTTGCAATATTAACTTCTTGATAAGCTTGTTCTAAATTAGCGCTATCGAGGCCCCCGTTATAGAGATTGTAACGTACATCAATCCCAACCCGGGCTTCGGTACGGGTTTGATTAAAACCAAGTTCATCGCGATCTTGGGAGCCATATCGGGCGGATAAATCAACCTTTGGATGAAAGGCGGATTTCTGCGATTGGGCATTTGCTTGCTGCGCTTCAATATTGTAGAGCGATGCATAAAAATTTGGGCTGTTTTTATAGGCAATATCAAGAGCTTGATTAATCGAAATGGGGATGCTGTCTTCATTTAATTTTGCAGCCACGGTGCCTTGCTGAGGAAGTTCGCCGACTATGCGTAAGTAGCGTGCGCTAACATCATGGAGATTTGCGTATTCAGTCATTACATTTGATTGTGCAAGTGATAGGCGGCCGCTGATCTGTTCAAGATCGGCAGCTCTTGCAACTCCAGCACCAACACTTTGCTCAATTTGCTGATAAACCGATTCATGCTCTTGAAGATTTTTTTGTGCCAGCTCAACTAACGTGGTGAACTTCTGTACATCAAGGTAGGCAACGCTTGCTTGCAGGGCGGTTTGCTCTGCTTGGGAGAGCATTTCAAAATAGCGAATGAGCTGAATTCGCTCAAAGCGTTTAACTGTATTAGATGTTTGGAAACCATCATAGAGCATTTGTCGTAATGTTAACTCTGCCGTATTTCGATTGTATTCATCTTCTACGCCGTAGTTGCGCTTTTCATAGCCGGCACTGATTGATGCGTCTAGGGTCGGTAAATACCCAGATTGTGCTGCGTCAATGCCATAAACAGATGCTTTAAAAGCATGCCAAGCTTGCTGAACTTCTGGGTTGCTCGCAATCGCTTTGTCGGCTACATAAGTTAAAGGCATGATCGAAGTTTGTTCTGCATAAAGATTGGGGGTAAATCCATTTGCAGCTAAAACCAAACCAATTAGAGTTGTAAATCTAGTACCGGTAAAGTTAGTTTTCTTAGCCATTTCGTCCTCTTAGATCCAAATTTATGGGCAATTAAATTTAGTTTTAGACAACGAAATCAATTTGTGCAAATAGAACTTTGATAAAGCACAAAAATTAATTTCTACCAGTTTTTTAATCTTTTAATACAATTTTAAAAATTCAAAACCTGTACTTTAGTCCAGTATCCTTTTGGCTGTGATGTCCTAAATTTGAGTAATACAAAGGTATAACTCTTTATTAAAGGCAGCAAAATGGACGCAAATCAATTACTGATCATAGACATTCAAGGCTCAGCTGGGATTGTTTTAGAAGATGGTTCAATTCGGGCATTATCGTTGGGGGACGCGCTGACGGTTGGTGATGTTATTATCACTGCTGAGAACTCCTCGGTTATGATCGATATCAAAGGTATGTCTCTGTCTATTCCTGCCAATCAACGGGTAAGAATCACCCCCGACCTTGTTGCCGAAACGACCCGCGATAGCTCAGAAACAACAATTTTTGATGATAGTATTGATGATGCCATTGCTAGCTTAAACCAACCGAATACTGCAGATGAGGCATCCTCCTCTCCTTTAAGTGAAGATGTCAGTGATTTTTTGAGTGCCCTTGAAAGTGGTGGTGATTTACTGGATACATTAGAAGCAACTGCCGCTGGTGGTAATGCTGCAACAGGTTCTGGTGGAGGTACTTCCTTTGTGGAACTTGCACGTATCGCTGAGGGTATTGATCCAAGTAGTTTATCTTTTGATGATAGTTTTACAGCTAACAATGATGGCATTTTTTCTCTTCGTGATACGACCGATGGGGTGGTGCCCGAAACCGCGTTAATTGGTAGTTTAGAGTTAAATGACATTGGCTTAATTAATAACCCGCAACCGATTATTTCAGGTGCATCGACTAATTTAGTGGGTCAAACAGTATTAATTACAATCACCGATGCTTTGGGTAATGTACAAACGATTGATGTTGTTGTGCAACCTGACGGCACCTTCACCTCACCGGAATTAGAACCATTACCAGATGGCCCAATTGTTGTTGAAGTTACAGCAACAGGCCCAGATGGCAATCCAATTTCAGATAACATTGCTGCCGATATTGATACCACAGCACCGCTTGTGAGTATTGATACACTTGCTGATTCGACATCGCCAGTGGTAGTAATTACAGGCTCCGTAGTCGGGCTGGTGGCCGGTGATGATGTAACGCTTACGGTGACTGATAGCAGTGGGCAAGTGCAAACGTTTGTGACGCAAATTGATGAGCAAGGTAATTGGAGTGTTACCACCGCAGCTTTGGCTGAAGGTCCTTATGGTGTTCAAGCAAATGCGGTTGATGAAGCTGGTAACCAAGGTAATGCACAAACTACAGCCATTATAGATCTAACCGCGCCAGTAATTGTGATTGATGCAATTGCTGATACCAATGACGTGACTCCTACATTGACGGGGTCGGTAAATGGTGTAGCTACGGGTACGCTTGTATCAATAACCGTTGTAGCTAGTGACGGCGTTGCGCAAGCTTTAACTGCTTCGGTTACAGCTGATGGCAGTTGGTCTGTAGAGGTTGTTGATGCACTGGCTGAAGGTCAATTTACAGTGACAGCCAGCGTCGCTGATAGCGCTGGTAATCAAGCCGAAGATAGTGCAGCTGGTGTAGTAGATTTAACCAGTCCAGTCATCTCGATTGATCAATTGAACGATAGCAATGACACAACACCATTAATATCAGGCTCAGTATTAGATGTGCCGCCAGGTACAACAGTGACTCTGTTAGTTACAGGCAGTGATGGGCAACAGCAAACGCTGACGGCTACAACCGACGGCAATGGCAATTGGCAAGTTGACGTTATTAATGCATTGGTGGAGGGCGATTATACAGTACAAGCCATCGTTTCGGATCCAGCTGGTAATAGCAGCTCAGCGTCGGCAGTGGGTACTATAGATTTAACTGCCCCACTGATCAATATCGATCCATTAGTAGATAGTAATGATCAACAACCGACGATTTCAGGTATTACCCAAGGGTTGGCTGCCGGAAGCCAAGTAACAGTCACCATTGTAGATAGTAACGGTCAGCAACAAACGGTTATCACACAAATAAATGCCAGTGGAGTTTGGAGCATAGCAGTGGCCAGTGCTTTAGCCGAAGGGCCATATACGGTGACAGCCACAACGCAAGATACAGCAGGAAACACAGCCCAAGATACCGAAACAGGGCTAATTGATTTGACTGCTCCGACCATCAGTATTGACTCATTTGCTGATTCTAATGATGTGACTCCGATTATCTCAGGTGTAGTCTCGGGTGTTGAAGCAGGTACTTTAGTTACTGTGATTTTGGTTGATAGTGCAGGCACAGTGCAAACTGTAACCACTACAGTGAATGCTGATGGTAGTTGGCAAGTTGGCACTAACCAAGCAATTTCCGAAGGTGAGTTTTCTATTACTGCGTCAGTAACAGATACCGCGGGTAATCAAGCAACTGATGTTGCGCAAGGCCTAATTGATCTTACTGCACCGACTATTAATTTAGAGCCATTGGCAAATACGGCTGATGATACGCCGGTTATTTCGGGTCAAGTCAGCGGTGTGGCAGTTGGTACTATGGTTACTATTGTTGTAACCGATGCAAATGGTGTGCAACAAACATTAATGACCAGCGTGCTTGCCGATGGAGGTTTTGCTATCGAAGTTGACAGCGCACTCGCGCAAGGGAGCTATAGCGTTACTGCATCAGTGACAGATAATGCTGGCAATCAAGCTTCAGATACTCAAACCGGTCTTATTGATTCGAGTTTACTATCAGTGACAATTGATGTGATTGGAGAAACAAACGACACGACTCCAAGCATTTCAGGAACTAGTCTTAATGCTGTTGCAGGTGATACTGTCAGTGTGTTGATAACTGGTTTTGATGGTCAAACGCAATTATTAACGACACAAGTAGACAATAATGGTGATTGGAGTGTTACACCAACAATTGCATTAGTTGAGGGTGGATTTAGCGTTAATGCCACATTAACAGACAGCTTAGGCAATATCGTGTCTGATAATGCAACGGGTATAATTGACACTACCGCTCCCATATTAACGATTGATAATTTAGATACAGTTAGCGATAGTACGCCGATCATTAGTGGTCAAACTGATGAACCAGCGGGCAGTGTTGTGAGCTTAGTTGTTACCGATGGTGTAAATTCACAAAACTTAACCGCGATAGTAAATACCGATGGCAGTTGGTCAGTAGAAGTACCTATTGCATTACAAAACGGCGCCATTAATGTCGATGCGAGCATAACGGATACTGCAGGTAATCAAGCAACGGCCTCTGATACCTTTATTTTAAATGGTAACGCACCAAGTATTAGTATCGATACGGTTGCTGATGGCAATGATGTAACACCAACCATTAGTGGTACGTCTGATGCCCCTGACGGTACACTTATCACCGTGGTAATTACTGATAGTAATAATAATAGCCAAACTCTGAACACAACCGTCATAGCAGGTGTGTGGAGTGTAGATGCACAAGATACGCTTGCCGAAGGTGAATTTACGGTTAATGCAAGTATCACTGTAAATGGCTTAACAAGTGATGCTCAGGCAACGGGGATCATTGACACACTTGCACCGACTTTTGATATTGATCCGTTGTCTGTAACCAACGACACCACGCCAACCATCACTGGTAGCAGTGATGAAATTGGTGGACTGGTAAGTATCACCGTGACAGATGCAAACGGTGCGGTGCAAACTTTAACTGCGACGGTACTGGCAGATGGTACGTGGTCGGTAGATATACCGACACCACTTGCAGAGGGCGCATTCCAAGTGGATGCCAGCGTGACCGATGTGGCAGGTAATACCGCCAGCGACACTGAAAACGGTGGAGTAATTGACACCCAAGCGCCTACTTTTGATATTGATCCGCTTGCTGCAACGAGCGACAGCACGCCTACCATCACTGGTAGCAGTGATGAAATTGGCGGTCTCGTCAGCGTGATTGTCACTGATGCCACTGGCGCTGTGCAAACCTTAACCGCGACGGTACTGGCAGATGGTACGTGGTCGGTGGATGTACCGACCCCACTTGCAGAGGGCACATTCCAAGTGGATGGCAGTGTCACTGATGCGGCAGGTAATACCGCGTCTGATACTGAAAACGGCGGAGTAATTGACACTCAAGCGCCTACTTTTGATATTGATCCGTTGGCTGCGACGAACGACAGCACCCCAACCATCACCGGTAGCAGTGATGAAATTGGCGGCATCGTCAGTGTCATCGTCACTGATGCGACGGGGGCAGTACAAACCTTAATCGCGACAGTGCTTGCAGATGGTACGTGGTCGGTGGATGTACCGACCCCACTTGCAGAGGGCGCATTCCAAGTGGATGGCAGCGTCACTGATGCGGCAGGTAATACCGCGTCTGATACTGAAAACGGCGGAGTAATTGACACTCAAGCGCCTACTTTTGATATTGATCCACTTGCTGCAACGAACGATGCCACGCCAACCATCACTGGTAGCAGTGATGAAATTGGTGGATTGGTAAGTATCACCGTGACAGATGCGAACGGCACCGTGCAAACCTTAACCGCGACGGTACTGGCAGATGGCACGTGGTCGGTGGATATACCGACGCCGCTTGCAGAGGGCGCATTCCAAGTGGATGCCAGCGTCACTGATGCGGCAGGTAATACCGCGTCTGATACTGAAAACGGCGGAGTAATTGACACTCAAGC
>NZ_JACJDT010000055.1:0-31516 GCF_014163675.1 Pseudoalteromonas sp. SR44-5 | reverse complement strand
AAAAGTGGTTTACAAACCAATAAAAGAGATCGTATTATAGAAAAAAGTGGTTAGCAGCTATTGGAGATTAAAATGTCAGCCATAGATAAAGCAGTAAAAATAATTGGTGGGCAAACCAAGCTCGCTACAGTCCTAGGTACTAAGCAATCAGTTGTACATCACTGGGTTAGCCGTCACGGCCAAGCCCCAGCGAAGTACATACCGCGTATTTCAGAATTAACTAACGGCGAGATATCTGTAAACGATTTACTGGCCGATCATCAAAAAAGCAACAAGGAAGATGCAGCATGAGCACTGAACAACAAATCATCTTATTAGATATTCACCCAGACGCAAAAGCAGTGTTGTTTGCGCTACTGCAAGAAAACAACCAGCTACGCGCTGAGCTTGAAGAGCAAAAAGACCGCCTAGTAAACACCCGTGAGGCAATGGAAGTTATGGGTTGTGCCCATGCCAAGTTTTGGAAGCTTAATAAGCTAGACAACTTTCCAAAGCCAGTGCAGTTCGGCAAAAGCAATTACTACCGCATTAACGAGCTAATAGCGTTTAGAACGAAGTATCAACAGCAAGTAAATAACTAGGAGAATAATCATGGCACAAGTACTCGTTGAGCTAAACAATGTCGCACAACCCGCTTCATTAAAAGCGGTAGAAGGGCGTCACATACCAAGAGGCCTAGCTGAAATAAAAGCACTTATGAGCGATACAAAGCGCACACCAGGTTATGTGTTTAATGCAGTTTTAACCGTTCAACAACGCAAAATAGTTTGTTTTGCTGCTGGACTTAAACAGCGCCATGTAGAAATGAGCTTTTATAAATTTAATATCCAAGAGCGTAACGCGGTACACAAAGCACTTTTAGCCTTGCAAAGTATTGTAGCGGCGTTTGACGATGCCAATGTATTAATGCCCGAAAAGTTTGAAAGAACCCAGCCCAAGTTTGATGTTGTTCCGCATTTAGTTGAACAGTCAAAAACTGATTCACAAACACATTAAGGATTAGCCATGACTCCCGATCAGTTAATCAATCAAGACAGTGGCAATGTTGAGTTTTACACGCCCGCTAAAGTTTTGAAGTATGTGCACCAAATGTTTCCGGTTATTGATTTAGACCCTGCAAGTTGTGCAGTGGCTAACAAGTCAGTAAAAGCAACGTGTTACTTAACGAAAGAAGACGATGCATTAACACGAAATTGGATAGCTAATACTGTTTGGTTAAATCACCCATTCAATAAAGGTGAGCTGGCTTGTAAACCAAAGTGCGTTAAAAAAACATGTAACGACCCGAGCTATCATAAGTATCGCGGCCACTGCATTACTGAAAACATAGCCAGCAACGGCGATTGGATTGACTACTACTTAGATCAGTATGCACAAGGTAACTTTAAAGAAGCAATGAACATCACCTTTGTTAATAGCTCAGAGGCATGGTGTCAAAAGTTATTAAATGCAGGTTTAAGCTGTTTTATTGATGGCCGTACACACTTTAACGACCCACTAGGCAACATTAAAAAAGGCGCCCCAAAAGGCTGTTTCATTACTTACCTAGGTAATAGAACCGACGAATTTCGCAAAATATTCTCAGCGCTTGGAGTAGTGAAGTAATGAAACTACACCCAAAACAGCGCATCTGTTAAAAAACACACACTAATTTAACCCCCAAGGACTACTGAAAAATGAACACTATCAAAGACCAAGATCTATCTAAAAATCAGCAATTACTACGCAATATCGTTTTACATGCTGTAGACCAAGCTAATTTTACGATTCGTAATTTAGCCAAACGTCCAACAGTTGTCATGCTAATGGAATGCGAAAACTGCCTCACAGACTTTATGCCTGTGATTAAGTTAATTGCAGACGAGCATATTGAATTCGCGCCAGTGTACGACCAAATGGCGATGGCATTAGATGCCGCCCAAGTTCACGGCGAACCTGAGTTAATCGACTTAGACGGCGGTGCAGCATATGAATAATGTAATGGTGCATTTAACCCGTTTAGATAATCGCTCAAGCGCAATGGTCGTTGAAATTGCGGCGGTATTTTTTGACCCAAAAACAGGTGTAATTGGCGCTGAGTTTCACGAGGTTATATCGCCAGAAAAGCAGGATAGGTTAAGCACTGCGACAGCGGCGTTTAACTCACAGTGGGGGCATTACTTACGAACCAATTATCCTGATGATGAAGGCTTAGGCACTGATATTGATTTTGCATTAGGTTCGTTTGCTGAATGGCTGTGCCAAATTGAGCCTATGAGCGCTCGTATTATTTGGAGCACAGGCAATGATTTTAGTGACGCAGGAATATTGCATCAACTGCTTTTAGATTACATTGGCAATAGTGATCACATTACTGGCCGATATTGGTATTCAAGTTCCACAATGGAGCTAAGTACTATATCAAAAGTAGTTTTTAACAATCTTGATGAACTTGGATTTAATGCGGTACACGCAACAGACATTGTTAAGTTAAAAGCAAACCTTGCAAGCGATCTGATGAAGAGCCTTAACTTGTAATGGCTAACCCTAGACCGCTCGATCTTGATGCCCTTAGACTATCTGGTATAGCTAAGGGCTTAATTTCGTCTATTAGCGATATTGACGACCACAACTTTTTAGCGCGTGGTTTACAAAGCGTTCCTGTACCTTTGCAAAGTCGCATGGCCCGTAAGTACATTGATCGTTATAACCAAAAAAAGGCAGGTAGCCAGTTCCGTGCAAATACATGGCTGCGCCGCACTATTGCTAGGTTAAAACCACGCTTTGGCGTGCTGTTTAGTATTACTCAAAATATGCCATTACCATGGCATATTTTAAGCAGTATTGAAAAAACCAAAAAACACGCAGGCACGCTTGCCATGGAATGTGTGCAAATCGCCCTTGATGTAAGCGAAGAACACCAACGCCTAAGTTATGAAAAAATAGTTCGCCTAACGTATGAAGCAGTAGCCGAACATGCAAAATCGTTTGGTGTGAATGTGCCGTTTTATAACATGCGTGAAGACGACCTACCGCCAGCGTGCTTTGAAATTGCCTTGCTTAAAATGCACTGCGACAAGTGGTGGGCACGACAATTAAAAACCCTGCGCAAACAGTTTTTAGAGCTGCTTGAAATTGCCACCGGACAAGTGGGTAAAGACCTTTACCACGACAAAAAAAGCAAAAAGCTAAAACGCCGTGGTATTAGTCCGTATTCATCAAAACAAGCACAGCGTGAGTTTAGCTTTGCTCAAGCCAGCGGCCGTCAGTTCTTAGAAATGATGGAATTACAAAGCAGTGACGGCGATGTAATTGACCTAATCGAAGCCGTAAAAAGCGGCATGGCAAATCCAGCTAACCGCCGTAACGAGTTAATGTTGCGCATTCGTGAAACCGAAGAACTAGCCGACGAAATGGGCTATGTTGCTATGTTTTACACCATTACGTGCCCGGCACGTTTTCATGCCAATGCAAGTACGTGGGACGGCTCAACCCCTAAAGATGCACAAAACTACTTAACTACAACATGGGCGCGCGCCCGTTCTAAGCTTAATCGCCGTGGCCTTAAATACTTTGGTGTGCGCGTAGTTGAGCCGCATGCCGACGGTTGTCCGCATTGGCACATGATGTTATTCATGCCAAAAAACAAGCTTCAAGAAATAAACGCTATTTTACGTTGGTACTTTATCCAAGAAGACAAAAGCGAGCTTTACGATCGATATGGCCCAGAGCTTACCCGCGCCAAAGTATTCAACAAATTTGTAGATATAAACACCCACGGCACACACATAAAAACAGTAGAAGCCTGTGTTAAATATCGTGCTCATACAGAGAAAACCAATTTATTTAAAATCTATAAAAAAAAGCGCAGCGAGTGGGGCTTTGCTAAAAAGAAGGCAAACGAAGTAGCCATAAAGCGCAATAAAGAAGAAGCCGAAAAAGCCAAAGCAGAGAACAGAGAACCTAAAAAGTTTAAGGCGAAAAACCATAAAGCGCCTACCAAATTTTACCGTACTTTTAGCCCACGCTTTGACGCTGTAAAGCTCGATAAAAGCAAGGGCAGTGCAGCGGCCTACATTGCTAAATACATCAGTAAAAATATTGATGGTTATATGCTTACCGATCACGTAGACGCTGAAACAGGCGAAAATCTGCAAGAGCAAGCGAACCCCGTTTTAGCGTGGGCAAGTACATGGAACATTCGCCAGTTTCAGTTTCAGGGCTCACCAAGCGTTACCGTTTACCGCGAATTGCGCCGCATGCGCACCGCTGTAAAAGACGAAATCATAGAGCCTATTCGCCATGCTGCCGATACTGCCAACTGGAAAGACTACGTAAAACTACAGGGCGGCATGTGTATTGGCCGCGCCGCTAATTTCAAATCAATGTACGAAGATACCCCAATGGGCAACGACTACGCCGAAGTAGTGCGTCGCATTAAAGGTGTTGTGACCAACATTGATTACAAAGCCGTACTTACACGTTTGTTTAACAACGTGCATAACGTAACGGATGCAACCAGCTTAAAAACGCGCCTTATCGAATGGACAAGACAACTCAAAGGCACAGCAGAGAAAATTGCAGCTAAGGCTAGCACCAACGTCGGCGCAGCCGACCTATCTTGGTCTAGTGGTAATAACTGTACGCCTATAGCCGTGGGCTCTAGCGCCGAGTTGTTACTCGATATGGTGGGTTCGTCAAAAAAAGACCTTGATGATCTAATAAAGGATCTAAATAGCGGGAAAAGGATCGCAACAAACGGCCAAATTTACCAAATTAGAGACGGCCAATTACAAGTATTAGACGACGCAGCGCAACTTAAGCATGAAAAACGTTTAGCGATCGAGGCAACAGCCAAAACTAACAGCCTAAAAGATGGCCGTTGGTTAGTCACCGATGAAGATTGGACCGAAGCCCGCGAATTTATAGCACAAGTTTATAAGCATGCAGAGATAGACGGGCGCACAACACTCATTCCAACACGAAATAATAGAGGCCTTATCACCATTGGCGATTGGGACTTAGCAACTTTAGTTAAACAAGGCAGTGCATCAGCAATCAGCGATAACGATTGGTGGGCACTGGATATGATGGCGTAGGAGAAATAATGACTATTCAAATTTCAAAAGTAGATATGCCAAAGGCATGTATTAGTTGCCAGGCGTTTTACCCAAAAGGGTATGCAGAGGATCATCTCAGCCCATTTATTACAAAATTCGATAAGGCAAAGCCTAAAACCCAATACGGTCAGTGCGGTAAAACCAATAACAGCGTTTTTGCTACCGAAATTTGCACCGGCTATCAGCAAGAACCTAACGCCGACGTATTTACGGTCATCAATAGAGCGGAACCAAAACATCAGGAGAATAGCTATGGCCACAGGTAAAGTAAAAGCGGGTGAAGTTTTCAACAATTGGACAGTATTAAACGAAGACCGCCGAAACAGGGGAGTGCAGCATTTTATGTGTAAATGCGTATGCGGAACTACTCGCGTAGTGCGAAAAGATAACCTAGGACTTGTTCAAGGCTGTGGGTGTGATCGCAAAGCCTACAAAGCCCGCACTGGTGAAACTAAACCACGCACTAAAAAAAAAGCGCGCATTGTGTCACCCAAACCAGTAAGCGAACCGGTAAAAATATCACATCATGAAAACCAAGAGCCACGGCCGCAATATCAGCAGCGCAATAAATCAACCCGCGAGCTATTAGAAGAGCGCTTAGCGAAAAAGCAGTTAGAAAAAGAATTAAGTGAATTATGGTGAACTATGAAACCAACCGTTAAACGTCGTAACTGGATGTATCACTCAGTTATTAAACCAAAAGAAAAGCCACCATTTCCAGAGAAAAGATCATATAAAGGTAAGGAAAACATAAAGGGCTAAATAAATTTAGCCCTTAGTAATTACATTGCTAACAATGAACTGATTGCAATTATTAAATGTATAACGTTAATAATTGCACGTTCTGAAATCTCTAAGGATAAATTGATTTTCAATTTATTATCCTCCAATTTTTAGATGTGGCTTGCTCAAGATTCCAGAATAAGTTACGCTCTTTTTGCAAACCTAAGCGCTTAGCTGAAATCTTAGCAAGTGACTTTACTAACACCATATTGGCGTATGGTGTTAGTCCCTCCCCTGAAAGCACACACTATATGTAGTATAATTTTTCAAGTTCCGTAACAAGATAGTGTGGTACGCAATCATTTGCAAGGGGCAAAAACGCCCCTAATTGTGGATAAAGATGGGATAACACGGTTGTGTTAGTAGCCGTTAACCTTTGATCATTAGGTTAAGTTGAAATTTGTAAAAATCAACTTACGATATGCTAAATTTACGCATTTTAAAAATAAAATGCAGTTGCTTTTTTAATCAGCAATTGCAGTGTATTTTTTAACCATTGCTTAAGCTTTTTTATAAAAACCCCTGTTAGGTAAAGAAAAAGTATTAATTTAAAAATACTTTTTATAATCCAATTAACTCTAATTATTGTCCACATGGTAGGTTTTTAATAAGTGATACGGCTAATGGTGCTGTAGTTTTATAAGGCGAGTTTAATGATGTGTAAATCACAAAAAGTATTTATTTGCAAAACTACAAAAGGGACTAACTTTAAAAGTGACTATTTTATAGTTAAAAACTTCAAATCCTTAAAAAAGGCTGACATGGGATGTCGGCCTTTTTTATACCTGTCGCTTTTTAAGTTAAAGTCCAATTAATTCTAATTGCTCTTCGCGCGGTAGGTTTTTAATAAATTGCTACATAATAAGTTCCTCAAACTTTTTTTTAGCGAAACTTTCTAATAATTTTGGTCCCATATTACAAATTGTGTTAATTGGTGCGTCTTTCATACGCTCTTTTAGCTGTGAAAAAATATCACTGTTTTGAAGAGCATTAGAGTAATCCTGGCCTTTACTTGTCAACCGCAAGCGAATCCCAGTAAAATCAGGTGTTGGTTCTAGTCCATTATACGCAATACCAATATCAGAGTGAGAACTTACCTTTCTCCCGTCAAACCTTGAAATAATTCCTTCGTCAAAAAAAATTTGTATCTGAAACACTAGTTGCTGAATATCGTTACTATCCTTACAAACTACAGTCCGTAGTGTTGCTAAATCAAAAAATGGATCATCGTTCTTTTTGATAGCTTCTAAAATTGTCTTTGTAAAATCTAAATTTGTTTGCATATAAAACCTCAATATATTTAAAATATTGACCGTTAAATAAAGCCAGTGTTAACCTGTACTTTCGACAATTCAGGCACTGGGCTTATTAATAGTCTTTCCTGTAGAAATGGCCCAAGCCTCGCTTGGGCTTTTTCATTTCTAAGAACTACTTTACTCTTTAAATTGGCAGTGTGCAAACTGGATTTATTTTTAAGATGTTGATTGTAAAGTGTTATTTTTAGTTTTTCAGGTCTTATATTTAGTTTTAGTTGGTAATTAGAAAACTGATGTCAAATGCCAACTAACTCTAATTGTTGTTCTCTAGGTAAATTTTTAATCAGCGCTGCAGCTATTTGCGCGGTGGTTTTACATGGTGGATTTAAGAAGTGATCAAACGACTGGGTAATACGGAACGTAGCCCCGCACTCTTTAGTGTTAGTACACGAACAATATAAATTAACCACATGCGCGCTTTGCTTTTCACGAGACGTAATTATTGCTTTAGCTTCACAATTTGGACAAGTAACCCGCGCCATAATTTCACCAATCGTTAAAAGTACACTGTAATTATATACAGTCATTTAGTTTGTGACAAATTATAAAGCTGCTGTAAAATTTGCGCATAAGTTAAATAAATTTAAAGGACTAATGATGGGTGGAATTGTTGAAACCGTAGTTTGTGGGTTTATAGTTTTAATTGTTTACATAGCAGTTAAAGAATCGGGTGCAAAAGATGCAAAAATTAGAAAACTCGAAGAAGATAAAGAGCGATTATTGAACATCGAATTTAACAAGCGATTTAAAGAAATTCACGGTATTAGTTTTAGTGAAGCTTATGATGCATCAGATAATAAGAAAAAATGGGATGAATGGGGTGAAAGAGTTAAAACTGGTCAAATCCATTGGCAGCCAGACTATTATGAATATATTGCTGATGGTTTGTTTAACCCTGATAAGTCAAAACACATTAATATTAATCTTGATTTAGAAGAAGAAAATTATTAAATAGTAAGTCAGGCCCTTCACTTTAAGTGTGTCTAAGGTAGTTAGTGGCAGGGAGCATTATGCAGCAATATTTATGAGTGAGTAAGGCATGGAAGATCTAATTAAGCATATTAGGTATTTATCGGCAGTTACAATAATTTGGATTGATGGAAAGGATGGCTCAGGAAAGAGTTATTTGGCAACAGAGCTAGCAAAAAAATTAAAGTACAATGTTATTCATGTTGATGATTACTTGGTCCCGAGTCAGGGTTCTTACTTTGGCAGTTTAAAGTTAGATAGCCTTAGTCAAGCTATTAATGAAAAATCGAAATATCTGATAGTGGAAGGTATATGCTTACTAAAAGTTCGTGAGGCTCTTGGTTTGAAAAAGGGCTTTGACGTGTATGTAAAAAAAATAAGCCTTGAGGGTGATTGGGCTGATGAAGGTGAATGCAATATTTCTGAACCACCAGATGTGTACATCCAAAGACAACAGGAAGATATCTGCAAAGTAGCAGCAATTTGTTTTATGGGAAAGAAAGATGAAGCTATAGAGTTTCCTGCTGTGGCGCGTGAAATAATTACATATCATTATGACTACAAGCCACATATAAATTCAGACGCAACATATAGTAGAATTGAACAATAAATGCCTATAAATAGTTTAAATTGACTGTAGGCTTTACTATCAACCTCAGTATTCCTTACTACTTCCTCCATCATTAACTTAATCAGCGAGTCAGTCCCGCTCTAAAGCACAAAGCATTATATTTAGTTGACTCGTAAGGCTAGCTGCCAAGAACCAAAAAGCTGAAAAATTCACTCCTCCTCGCCTTCCGCTTTCGTGCAAAAAACGCGTCAAATTGACAACCACTGTGACACATCATTAATCGCCAGCCAGCCCAGTAAAAGGATCTGTAAGTAATTTTAAAAAGATCGCATTGTCAAAAAGTGACAATGTTTGGCAATAAAGTGACAACAAAAAGATCAAATAGCTGGTGATTTACCTAATATTGAAATATCATTAATTTATTATCAGTTAAGTGATAAATAAATTGTGAAGTATTTACATAAAGGCTCACAAAGCCAAGAGCGATTAGATGCACTTTTATCGTTTGGTAAAAGTACCAGTGAAGATATAAAAGCAGCACTCAGTGATTACTTAGTTCGTGGTATCAGCAAGACCAATGCAGCAACGCTTAATGGTGTGCAAGGACCAAATTTTACAAGGGCACTTAAGCGTCTTGAAGTTGTTGCCGGTAAATTTGAAAACGCATTAGAAATTGAATGGTACTCAAAAAGGCAGGATATGAAATTAGAATTAATAAAAGAAAGAGTTGATGCTTTATTTGTTGAGTTAAATTCGTTACTAACCAGCCTTGATTATTCAGACGATGATTTAGAAAAGCATACCAACAGAATAATTAACAGGCTTGAATTAGAGATTGATCATATCGGTACCAGTAAACGCAGTACTGAAAATGAGCATTGTTATATGTCTGAAATTTATGGGGAAGCAATAACCCCATTAGCTAATAGAAACGAAAACGTAACCTCTAGGATAGAAGAATGTATTGAAAGAGTTAATGAATGGCAAAGTAAGCTAATTAGACGGTAGTGGACACTAATTTATCTTTCCTACAACATAGAATTTCAACAATCAATGGCATAATGTAAACAAATTTGCTAAGTATGTTTAATGGAAAAAGAAGTTTACTAAAACATTAAGAAGACCTATCTAGCGAATTTTACAAACGTAAGGAAAACCTAGTGAAATTTATAATAATGGTTATGGTTTATTTTATATCATTTTCAGGTTTGGCTAACGATTCCATCGCTGAAATGATATGTAATGCTTATAAGAAAGAAGATGATAAAAATAAATGCTTTACTGAATTAAAAGAGGATCCTAAGTATATTTCTTTTAAATTTGGTGTTTCAGCATGCCCTGAAAAAAAATATTGGGAAGAATTTATCGATGAACAATATAGCAATAATAAGCCTGAAATAAGGGGACTTGATACATATTGTTTATCCCTAAGAGAAGGAAATATTGTTTTTGGCTTTTTAGATAAAGCCTACTATAAAGGTCATGAATTGGTTCAAGTTAAGTCTAGTGGTGGTACTTTATTGTGGTTAGAATCTTCAGCGATTAAGGATATAGTTTTTAGTCAAACAGAAAAGCCAGAACCCTGGTTAACTGTTTTAAGAAACCAACATGGTAGGATAATAAATAATACGACCAAGTAATAAAACTATAATAAGTAATCTGGTACAAGCGCTAGCTCTTAACTAGCGCTTTTCTTCCTTTCCCGACCACCCCAAAACGCTCTAAACAATCGCATTAACCCAAGCGTTGAAACGGCAATACCCACTATCACAAATTCAAAGTACCAGGGCGCGCCGTTATAGCCCATTGCTTGCCAGCCTTTTTGCATATACGGCTGCATGGCGGGGATAAAGTGACACACAAACAAACCCAAAAAGAATAGAATGATCACTTCATCCATCATTGTTTTGTCGCGGTTCTTCAGCACAAGCAAGTCATAGTCCGCGTCGTTTTGTTCGGCTTGCATGCAGCGCCTTGCTTTGGCTTCAAACTGGGCAATTTTAAAGTTGTTTTCTGCCCGTGCTACATCAGCGGCCATTTCTGCCGCAATGCGTTTTCGCTCAACATAGCCGCCGGTTAAATCGGCTATTGGGTCTGTGATAAATGAAACCAGTGTTTTAAGCCATCCCATTATTTTATCCCCCTGATCAATTTAATAAATGCTTTTGGGTCTTTGCTAAAGGCTTTAATTAGCTTGTCGAACCCTTCAAGTAAATGCGGGGCCGCGTAGGCTGTTACCCCAATCACGCCTGTTTTTAGGTTTTCATCAAAGCCGCGCCACTCACAAAACATGGCTGATAGGTAGGCTGCAAATATCGCAATCAGCACACTCATAAAATAATGAAAAAACGTAAACTGCCGTTTGCTCAAATACATTTGGATTGCGGCTGCTAAAAAACTCAACATAAGTAATCGCCCCCATTGTTTTATAAATTCGATAACATCAATCCAGCTCATGCGCTTTCCTTAGGTGTTGGGTTTAGGTCTGAATATTCAGGCTCTTTAAAATCAATGTGCTGTGCAGTAGGCAAATAGTTGTTGATCCCTAATACATCTTGCTGCAGGGGCACAACTTCGTTGTTGTAATAGGCGCGGGTGATTTTGTCTAAATCACCAAAGCCGGGGCTGTCGCCAGATGATTGACCGCTAAGTGCTTCTTGTGCACGGTGCATACTGAGCATGTCGTTAAGGGTAATTTTTTTAATGCGCTCAAATTCGTCTTTAGTTGATATGTCACCCACTGGGGTTATTTTTAACGACTTTTCAGCATCGGCTTTTTGCCCCCTAAAGTTTAAAAACAAACTTCTAAAGTTGCCCACGCCTTTACTGTCTTGAATAGCTTTTTTAAGTGCGTTTTCATCTTCTAGGCTCATGAACGGGTCGGCCATTGAAAATATAAAGCCCATGTGTGCGCCGTTCTTGTAGTAGCGACGGCGAAATAGCGTGGCATCTTCATTGAGTAACGCGGATTGAATACCACCGTAATATTGCGGTATGCCGTAAATACCTTGAGCTGGGTCATACTCTTTTACGTGGATAACTTCACCGGCATTAAAATAAATAGGCTCATGGCTTTGATTACTTAATTGCGCATACACACCGCGTTTATCTGTATAACGCATAGTGAGGGCGGGTAAATGGCGCAGTTTAATGACTTGGCCAAAGGCGTTTTTAATAATCTGTAAATACGCGTTACCGCTCCACAGTAAATCAAACGCAAACTTGCTAAGGGCTTGGTGGCTTAATAGTGGGTTAGGCTTATACCACTTTAAGATCATGTTGCGCTTAAAGTAGAGTATGGGCCCATGCTGGGCATTAACTCGCAGCAATTTAACTAAGCCGTGCAAACTAATGGGCGGTGCATAAATGCCGTTGCTGTCGCTAAATACCCCAACGTAATCGGTTAGCCGGTTGTCTAAACATGGCTCGGGATCACCAAAGCTAAATGAATCGGTCATTGCTGTTCGTTGATTGTAGTTAGGCGCTTGGCCGTTACTTACTTGTAATCGTGGTTTGGTCATTAAGCTGCAATTCCTACAGAGGTTTGACGGTTAAGGGCGTTGCCGTCGAGTGGTTCAAATAACATGGCGTGCATAATTGCCCATGCAATATCGGCATGGCCTGTGGTGGCGGTGCGGTTTGTGGCATAGGTAATTTGGTCGCCCACCACTTTGCGGCGAATATTAATAAACGAGCTGGCAATATTTACCGCGTCCTGGTCAAACTCAAGACGGCGGTTTTGAATAACGTTGATTGCCTTGATCACCATGCGGTTTTTAATAATTGGGTTGTAATGGATAGGCTCTGCGTTAGGGTAAAACTTAGTGATAAGCTCCCACACCCCGTAACCAATGCCTGTGGTATCTACGCCAATATGTACCACGTTGTATTTTTCGGTGAGGAGCTTTATTTCAGCGGCCATGGCTTCAAAGTCATTACCGCTTAAATCGATTGCTTCAAGCAGGCGGAATTTTTCGCCGGGTTTCATCGGGGCACTGAGCACGGCAACACTGGCTTTGTCGCCAAAGCGGGCAGGGTCAAACCCAATAACGACAGGTTTTAAACCATAAGGGCGCTCATACTCTAAATCAAAGTCGGTCCACTTGGTTGAATCGCCTACACAGTTCATTAATTGTTTTAAGTTAAACGCGCTGTGTGCATCATCAATAAACTTACACATAAACAAGTTATTAAACTCATCTAGCGAGTATTCGTTTTCAAGTACACTAATATCAATGCGGTCAAAGCCAGAGTTCACCACATCGTGCACAGTGAGCATTTGCCGCCAAATACCATCGTCACACAGTAGGCCATGCTTTAAATTTTTATGGCTAACATCAATGGCAAATTCAGGGTCGTTACAGGCTTTGGTTTTGCGGTACCATTTACCATTCCAATGATCATACGCTTCGTGGCTGGTAACACTTGGCGTACTAAAGTAGGTAATACGTAAATGCTTATGCGTGGCCATGGCTTGTGCAAGGCCACGTAACGTTTTGTATTTAGGTATCCAAAACACTTCATCTATATATAAGTCGCCGGATTCGGATTGCGCAGTACGTGCATTGGTTGACTTAAATATCAGCTTAACCGTTTTTCCGCCGGCTAAATTAAGCACCATCGGCGAGCCGGTTAATTCAATATTAAAATGCTCACGGCACAGGGCTACAATATTGGCTTTAAATACTTCGGCTTGATCGCGGCTAGCCGATATAAATATTTTATTGCGGCCATTTACTACGGCATCGTAAAACGCCTCAAATGCAAAGTAGAATGTAGCGCCAATTTGGCGAGGCTTTAATATAAAGCGGGCGCGGTGGTCTTGGTTATCAAACCAATGTTTTTGGTGCGGGTAAAGTAGTTTTTCTTTAAGCGCATTGAGCATTTCAATGGTAATGCCTGAGCAATCGTTCTTCTTTTTCTTCTTCGATTTTTTATCATTACTGTTATGACTGCCGCCGTTATTATTGCTAGTCGCATCGTCATTACATGCGCGTTGTTTAGGGGCGGGTGCCAGTTTGCTTTTATTAAGTGCACATAATTGGCGGGTGCAAAAATCTAACTCTTTATAGTCGGCATCGGTTTTATTGTCTTTATCGGCCAGTACATTTATGCGTTTGCTATACGCCATTTCGGCATTATAGCTTGGGCACATATCTTCCCACTTACCAGCTTCAGCCCAGCGGCGAACGCTACGCGCACTTGGCATATCGTTAAGCTCGGCTATTTCATCCACCGTATAGCCTTCAACAACATACAAGTCTTGTGCTTTTTTGCGTATCTCTGGTCCGTAGTTCGCCTTCATATTGCACCGCTTTTATTAATCCATAGCGGCAGTGTATTCGTTATAAAGCGCTTAATCTGTCAGACAAAAACCTAACCATTCCTAAAAGTTAAATATAGGAATTTCAAAAAGTTAAACCGTTGGAAAGGAATAAAAAGAGGGTGCAAACTGCAACTACTTTAAAGCAATACGCTTAATTTGCACATATTTAAAAAGGGTTGTTTATGCCAGGTCAACTACGTACTAAACCGTTATCGATTGCCGCTGTAGGCATGACCGTTGACGGCCGTGAAATATCAGAGCAAGACGTAGCCGACATAGTAGAAACCTACAACCCGCGCAAATACGGCGCCCGCATTAATATTGATCACGAATTTAATTGGTCAGGCTGGGCCGCTAAAAACCTGCATAACGTGGATATACCCGGCATGTTGGGCGATGTAGTAAGCGTTGAAGCCTATGAAAACGAAGAAGGCGTTGTGTGTTTATACGCCGTGCTTGCCCCCAATCAAGGCTTTGTTGAGCTGAACAAAGCAGACCAAGCGGTTTACTTTAGTATCGAAATTAGCCGCGATTTTATGGGCTCTGGCAAAACCTACCTAACAGGCTTAGCAGTGACCGACTACCCAGCAAGCTGCTACACCGACCGAATCCATTTCAGTAGTAAGAGTAAACCAGACGACAAGGACGTCGCCTTATTAACCGTTGATTTAGGGTCATGTGAGCCAATCGACACACCACCTAAAAAACCCTTTTTTAAACGATTATTATCATTCAATCAGGAAGAGTCCGACATGAAACCAGAAGAATTCGCAACCGCGTTAAAAGACGCGCTAGGCACACCGTTTGCCGAGTTTGGTAAAAAGCTCGATGGCTTAACAACAAAGCTTGATTCGTTTTCAACCACACAAGTGGAAGCTGAAGAAGCGCAGCCAGAAGGCGAGCAAAGCACAGAGCTAAGCCAAGTTAAAGAAGAATTATCTTCAACTAAGCAGCTGCTTACTGAGCTAACCGATAAGTTTGAAAAAGCATTAAAAACACCTGCGGGTGGCACAACCGACGCCGACGACGAACCAGAAGGCGAAGAAGGCAAATACAGCAAATTGCTGTAAGTGCATCACCTTAACATTACTTAGCAACACGCAGGAAAGCAGATGAAGACAAGAACCCAAGAATTATTCGTCGCCATTATGGCAGGCATGGCCGTTAATTACGGCGTTACCTCTATGAGCGAACAATTTAACGTAGAGCCAACAGTAGAGCAGCGTTTATACGATGCCGTTTACGAGTCAGCTGAATTTTTACAGATGATCAACACCGCACCGGTTGATGACCTTGTTGGTCAATCGGTGATCATGAGTGTAGACGGTGGTATTACAGGCCGCGCAGGGGTTGAAACTGACGATACCAAAGAGCGTAAAACCCGCGACGTATCAAAGCTCGCTAAGCGTGAATACCGTTGTTACCCGGTTGAATGTGACATTCATATCACATGGGTAAAAATGGATCAGTGGTCTAAGTTCCCTGATTTTCATAATCGCTATCGTAACCACGTTCGCCAAGCAATCGCACTCGACATTATTAAAATTGGTTGGAATGGTACACACGTAGCCGATACAACCGACATTACAGCCTACCCAATGATGAACGATGTAAACATTGGTTGGTTGCAGTTGATCCGCCGCGATGCTCCAGAGCGTGCAATTAGTGAAGGCGCAACCGCTGGCGAAATTCGCATCGGTGCCGATGGCGATTACGAAAACTTAGACCAAGCGGTGCACGACGCATTGCAAGGTATTCCTGAGCATAAGCGTGCAAATATGGTAGCCATTATTGGCGACGAGTTATTAGCGCACGATAAAAATAAGCTCTACGCCAAACAAGCCCATACGCCAAGCGAAAAAACCAAGATTGAATTGCAGCAGGTGATTGATACCTACGGCGGTTTGATGACTTACAAAATCCCGTTTTTCCCCGCACGCGGCATTTTAGTCACCAGTTTTGACAACTTAAGTCACTACGTACAAACGGGCTCAACGCGTACCAGTGTAGAAAACAACGCCAAGAAAAAGCGCGTTGAGGACTACCTATCACGCAACGATTGCTACTACGTAGAAGACCTTGAAAAAGTCATGTACTTCGAGTCTACCAGCATCAAGTTACCAAATGCCGCCGGCGACGCGTGGGCATAGCAGCCTGATTATTTAGCAGCAGTTAGTCGCCCTATATTCCTTGTTTCGGGGCGGCTTTTTTTCACAAAATTAAAGAGTGTTTTTAAATGAGCTTAGTCAAAAAATCATTAGCCAAAGCAGCAAGCAGCGTACCAACAAGCACTGACAAAAAAGCGCCAACGGTCGCGGCAACAGCCACGAACACCCATGCGCCAACCATTATCACTACGCAAACCGAGTACCAGCTTTATGCAGCGGCCATCGAATCTGACTTAGCTCAACTAAAAACATTTACAGATATTGCAGATAAAGCGACATACAAATCTGAAGCGTTAGAGCGCCAGGATTACTTAGGTTACATCAATCAATATCGACTAAGCGGCCAGTGCCACCCGAACACCGTTTTAGCATGGGTGTTTATTTGGTTGGTTGATCTTAAACGCTGGGATGCTGTGTTAGAACTACTGCCATTTATGGTTGAGCAAAAGCAACCACTACCAACGGTATTTAATACCAAGCATTGGCCTGCGTTCGTTATCGACCAACTCTATGACGATGCAAATTACTACCTAACAGAATCAAAGTTGCAAGGCTTGTTTGATATTAGCTACGTACTGCGCGGCCTGATCAATACCGTAAAAAATCAAGATTGGAACGGCCTTGAAGTCGTAGGCGGTAAATTGTACGCCATTGCTGCCAAGGTTGATGCAGCCCAGCATAACTATGGTAATGCACTGTTATTTGCGGAGCACGCCCAAGCGATTAACGACAAAGCAGGGGTTAAAGGTTTAGTCGATAAGCTAACGAAACAGTTAAAAGGGATCGTTAGCGAATAACAGCTCCAACGCCGGTGGGCAACTTAGCACTTCGTCAGCATTCGTTGTTTGACGCCCTGTGACTAAGTGGCGCCCACACCCAATTTAATGTGTGTTTTACAGGTGCAATATGAACTTAAGCGGTATGCCCCAAGCAGATTTACAAAGCATCAATGTTGATGTGCCAGGTAATGGCTATTACCCAGCATTGAGCACCGCGTATTTTATTGAGCACTACGCAGTTGCCCAAGAGTATGCCAGCAAAAGTGCGATGCTCGTTGAAAAGCTAAAGCGTGCACAGGGTGAAATTAACCAAGAACTAGCAAGCGCGGTGCTCACCAACGGTGAGCCACTAAACGCTCAACAAGTCATGTTTTATAACGATGCGGTTTATAGCAAAGCCAAGGCGCATTTATTGGTATCAAAGCTGGGCAGTACGCACCGAGACAACGCAACAGCACAAAGCCAAACTGCAATTGATAATTATGATCACTGGCAACGCGAAAGCATAAACGCCATGCGTTTACTGCAAGCACTGAGCCCTAACTTATCGGTAGCGCTGTTATGAGTCAGAGCAAAATAGCAATGCTTAAACAGCATTTAGCCACTGCCGTATATCAAGGCCACAAACTTGCGCTCGATACCCAGTTTGATAGCTGGATAGAAGGCGGGCGCATAGAGCCAAGCAGCAAAACGGTCAATGGCAACGGCTTATTAGCTGCGCGTTTTTATTACTCAGGGGTTATTAGCATAAACCCTTGTGCAGCACCGGCAGCATTGATCTGTGCGTTTGCATCGTTTTGGTTGCAAAACAATGGTGGGCGTTATGACAGCACCGACATTGAATTTAGCGCCGACGTAAACGACGACAACAGCAACGAAGTAGAGCTAACGATAGAGCAGTTATGTGAAGACATCGAGCTAATACACACACCTAACGGCCCATTTGAATTAAACGGTAGTCGTTATGATTTTGGTGAACAAAGCCTGTGGATAGCTGAAGCGTTCACACTGCATGGTGAAGTAAGTGCTTAACGTCAAGTTTGACGAAGGGCGCAGTAAAGAACAATTAGCGTTTTTACAGCTTAAGCCAAATAAACGCCGCAACCTATTGCGCAGTGCAATACGTGCAGCAAACAAAAGCAGTAAAGAGCGCATTACTGGGCAACGTGATCTGGTAGGCAAAACATGGCAAGGCAGAGCCAACGGCAAAAAAAAGAAAATGCTCACCAAGCTAAAGCGCAACATGAAAGTACGTTACGGCGCCAATAGCGCAGGGGTTTATTTTAGAGGTGGCAACAGCGGCAAAATAGCCCGCGCTCATCAAGAGGGTGTAAGCCTAGATGTAGGTAAACCCAAAGGTTTAGCTGCACAGAATAAAGAAGGGCCAGCCACGCGTAATTTAGCCCGGGCACTAATAGCCGAGGGTTACACAATTCCACGCGGCAAAGGTAAGGGCAGTAAGCGCCCCAGCATTAAATGGATTACAGAAAATTTAAGTATTAACCAAGCAGGGTTTTTACTGCGTGATTTAAAGGGCAGCTCAGGCAAGAGCTCATGGCAAATTGATTTGCCTGCCCGCTCTTTTTTAGGGCAAACCGTTACTGAACAAAAACAGCAACAAAGTTTTATTTTAAACAAAGCTATGCACGTGGCGTAGCGCAAAGCAAAAGGAACGACCATGGCACAAGGTAAAGTATCCGTTGCCGCCATTCAAACAGGCAGTGGCGCTACAAAACAAGTAGAGCGCAGCGTATTATTTTTAGGCCAAGCGCCCGAAAATAATGGCAGCATTTTACCCATTAACGCACAAAGTGATTTTGATGATTTGTTTGGCGCTGCCGACTCACCATTAAAAACCCAAGTAAAAGCATGGCAACGCAACGGCGATGACCTAGTCAGTGGCTATGCCATCCCGCATGGCGCCGGTGATGATGTAATGGCCTTAATTGATGAAGCAATGGATCAAGACATCAGTCCTGAAATCATTGTTATTTGTACGCCTGTCACAGGTAAAGCCGAAATCGAAAGCTATCAAGCAAAAGCGCTTGAAATCCTGTCAGGCCAATCGCGTTACGTGCGCTTTTTATTAGCGGCACCAGGTTTAACGCCTGAGCAAAATTGGTCAGATTTAGTAACTGCATTACAGCCATTAACTGATGGTGTAGTAGGCGAACGCGTTGCAGTGATCCCGCTTTTATTTGGTGATGAACTCGGCGGCGTAACAGGGCGTTTATGTAAAAGCTCAGTCACTATTGCTGATAGCCCAATGCGTGTACTCACTGGGGCATTGTCACTGATGCCACACCCAACTGATGCAGCAGGCAAACCGCTTACTAATTCAACCACTGCGGCACTGGATGCACAGCGTTTTAGTTGCACGCAGTTTTACCCTGATTTTGACGGCACCTATTTTGGCGATGTAAACATGCTGGATGCTGAAGGCGGTGATTTCCAAAAAATCGAAATAGGCCGCATTGTCGATAAAGCCGCGCGTGCCGTTCGCATCATCGGTATTCAAAACGTTAAAAATCGCCGCTTAAACAATAGCAGCACCGGTATTGAATTTGGTAAACGCATCATGGGTAAACCACTGCGTGATATGGCGCGATCAGTAAACATCGGCGCCGACAAATTCCCCGGTTTAATTGACGCCCCAAAAGACGACAGTATTAACCTCACGTTTATGGATGCGACCACGTTGCAAGTTGTGCTTAAGGTTAAGCCAATCGATTCACCCAGCACCATTATTGTTGGGATCATGTTAGATAACGCAGAGTAGGAGCGCGAACATGCAAAAGGTATTAGGCGGTAAAGACTTCGATATTTTTATCGGGGGCTCGATGGTTCACGTTATGGAAGCTACTTGCAAAATTACGGATGGGCGCACCGTTAAAAAAGTGCGTGGTATTCCAAAAGGCTTTATTGACGGCGACGTAGAGGGCGAAGTAACGCTAAAACTCGATCACGAAAACTGGTTATTAGTGCAAGCGCAAGCCGAAAAAGCAGGCAGTTGGAAAGGCATTGAACCCTTTGATGTGGCATTTAATGCAGAAGTATCCGCCGGTAAAAAGAACGTTGAAGCGTTTGGTTGCTTGCCGCAGTTAGACGAGATTTTAAACATCAAAGCCGATGGCGGCGAAGAAGACACCACAACAATTAAGTGTCCGATCACCAGCCCTGATTTTGTCAAAATTAACGGCGTGCCTTATCTAACCGCTGATGAAGTGAGAGATCTGTAATGACTAAAGCCATTCGCACACTGACTGCCACAACATTACTAAGCACCCTGCAAGCATGTGGGCATAAAGTATTTGAGGGTGAATTAAACCTAAACATTATAGGTATTCGCCATGCAAACACCCGCGCCAACACGTTTAACGATGCAATTTGTGTGTTGTATCAGCAAAACAGCGAATGGCAGTTAAAGCAGTTTAAAGCCACAACGGATGCCGGTATTTACTGGCGTAAACACCCAATGAATGTAGATGGTACAGCCGTGCTAATTGCAGGGCAGCATAAAAGCCTGTGGACATTGGGTTATCACCAGGGCAAATACCGTGCCCTTGTACAACATAAACCGGTTGTTGTTCTACGTGACAACAACCACGACACCGAGTTAGACACGGACGTCACACCCCAAGCAGTACTACAGCAAGGTTACTTTGGCATTAATTGCCACCGCGCAAACAGCAAGGTCACATCAACGCAAGTTGATAAATGGTCAGCCGGTTGCCAGGTGTTTGCAAGTCCTAATGACTTTGATGAATTTATTGCTTTGTGTGAGCAATCAGCAGCCAAGTATGGCCCTTATTTTACCTACACACTGCTAGAGCAAGCAGATTTAAAAGAGAGTATTGATCATGGCGTTTGAGAAACACATCACATTAGAAACCCCCGTTGGCGACATTACATTTAACGTCAATGGCGCTGACTATAACAAATACATTAACTCGACTCAGCCGAATAACAAGGTGCAGCCGGCAACTAACTTTTTGCTAAACACAGTGGTTGAAGCCGATGCTAAAAAGCTAAAAGAGCTGGTACAGCAACCAGGTGCCGCATTGTTTTTAGTGGGTGCCATTGTTGAAGAATATCAACCCGAGTTTAATTTTACGGTAAAAAAATCGAAAGCCGAGCCAAGCAAATAGGCAAAAGCAGGCTTGATCAGTTACTGGCATACCACGCTAAATATTTTGGCAATTTAGCAGTAACTGACGAGAGCTTGGCACAGGCGCTTTACCTTGAAACATCACAGCAAGAAAACTTTGTAACCGCCGTAAATAACGGCATTTGCACAGCATTAGGCGGCGAGTAATTAATGGCAACACTCAGCAAATTAGACAAGCTTACTTATTCAATCGGCATCATTGACAAAGTCACTGGCCCGGTTAATAAAGTCATGGCTAAAATTAATCAGCTGAGCCAGCAAACCGCCGCCGCCCAAGACCAAATGATGCGCGGCGCAGCCACAGCCGTGGGTGGTGGTTACGCCCTTGCAAAATCACTTGCGCCTGCAATTGATCACGTTGCCGCATTGGGTGAAGTGCAATCACTGGGCGTTACTGATGACGCCCTGCAAAAGCTTTCTAAAACATCGTATGAATTTGGCTTTCAATTTGGTGGTAACTCTGCCGAATTTGTCCGCAGTGCTTACGATATTCAATCAGCCATTGCCGGCTTAAATGGTGATGAGCTATCCGAGTTTACTAAAACATCAAACATATTAGCTGTAGCGACCAAGGCGGATGCGGCCACCATCACCAGTTATATGGGCACCATGTATGGCATCTTTGAAAAAACCGCTAATAAGATGGGCAAAGCGAATTGGGTAAACCAAATAGCAGGGCAAACCGCCACCGCCGTACAGCTATACAAAACCACTGGTGCAGAAATGCAAGCCGCGTTTTCAAACCTTGGGGCGACCGCGACAAACATTGGCTTAAGCTCGGCTCAACAATTCGCGTTAGTGGGCGAACTGCAACTGGTTGCTAAATCAGGATCAGTGGCTGGTACACAAGCGGCTTCATTATTACAAGGGATTGGTAAAGCGCAAGATGCATTAGGCATAAAATTAACCGCTGATAACGGCGACATGCTCGCGATTGATGTGGTGCTAGGGCGTATTAATAACCGCTTATCCTCGCTGGGTTCTGTAGCGCGTGGCGATGTACTGACCCAAATATTTGGTAAACAAGGCGCAAAAGCCGTTGATGTACTCAGCACTAAAGTAGACAAATTAAAAGACGGCATCACCGTTTTTGAAAACGTGCAAGATAACTCCAAAGCCTTGGAAATGGCAAACATCATTGCCAGCCCATGGGATCGTTTAGGCGGTTCATTTAATGCTGCAGCCACCGCAATGGGTAACCGCTTATTGCCTGTGGTTGAGCCGTTCGTTGAAATACTCGCAGCCGGCTTTGCGGGCATTGTGTCACTGACTGAGCGATTCCCGTTTTTATCAAGCGTGATCGCAACGCTGGTTGTGGTTATCGTCGCGCTGATCACGGTTCATGGCATCATTATTTTTACGATGGGCCTGTATAAAATGGCGCTTGTTTCAAGTGCCGCGCTAACAGGTGGCTTAACCGTATTAACAAAACTATGGCAGGGGGCGTTAATCGCACTGCGTGTATTGGGCTTTTTATCACTCATTGCCACGATGGGCGCGGCGGCCATTGCTATGGGAACATTTAAAGCGGTTATGCTCGCAGGCCAAGCGGCTACGTGGCTATTTAATGCGGCGCTTTGGGCAAACCCAATTACGTGGGTGGTAGCAGGTGTTATTGCACTCATCGCAGCCGTTGGGGCACTTATCTATTATTGGGATGATTTAGTGACTGCGTTTCAAAATACCGCTTGGGGCAAAGTATTAATGGCGGTGTTTGATAGTGTGAAAGCGGCCTTTAATGGGGTAATTGATAGCGTTAAATGGGTGCTTGAAAAACTCGGCCTGATTGACGATACAGAGGCAAAAATAAAAACAGAGGCAACCTCAACACACGAAAACATTAACCGTGCTCAGCCTAGCAATTTAGTCATGCAAAATGCAGGTCAAGCATTCAGCGGTGACTACGGCCAAGCCGTGATCAACAAAGCCGCGCAAGTACCAGGCAACAAAGTCAGCGCCAACCATGCTGCAGTGAATGATGTTACATATTCAAATCGAACGCAGTTAAACGCAGGCCAAACGAATAATGCTATTAACTCAGCATTACAAAGTAGTCATGCCATTGAGCAAACAAATAACGCGCTGACACAAATCAACGCGTTAAATAACAGTGCTGTAGATTCAGTTGTAGCAAATGAACACACCAACGCAGTAACCACAGCCACGAACGATAGCGTAAAATCAACAAGCGCTAAAACGGCCAACATCAATAACAGCGCTATTTACTCGGCTGTTAACGATGCTGTGTATTCAACAAGCACAGCAATGAGCAATGCAACTAACCCAACATTGCAAAATAGCATTGCTACAAACCAAACAAGTAACACGCACGCACAAACTAGCGCGTTAAATAACAGTGCCATAAATTCAGTTGTAGCGAATGCACAAACCAACGCAGTAACCACAGCCGCGAACGATGGCGCAAAATCAATGAGCGCGACAACGGGCAACATCAAGAACAGCGCTATTAACTCGGCTGTTAACGATGCTGTGTATTCAACAAGCACAGCAATGAATAGTGTAATTAACCCAACATTACAAAACAGTATTGCTACAAACCAAACAAATAGCGCGCTTACTCAAACCAGCGCGTTAAATAACAGTGCCATAAATTCAGTTGTAGCAAAGACACAAACTAACGCAGTAACCACAGCTGCGAACGGTGTCGCAAACTCAACTAGTGCAACAACGGCCAACAAAAATAACAGCGCTATTAACTCAGCATTACAAAACAGCTCAGCTACACATAACTATGCTGGTTATATTGCACAATCAACGCCGTTCGCACCGCAATCAGCGCTACAAAATACCGTTGTTAGCACAGCTAACAATTTTACTAACGCTGCCAATTCACCTGTTTATAGTAGTAAACACGTACAACTTACCCGTGTTAATCAAGGCGCAGCGCCATTACAGCCATCGCCCGTGGTCAAAACAGATCAGGCAATTACCAACGTAGCCAATGCCAGTGCTTACAAAGTTGATCAACTAAGCACTGAGCAACAACAGCAAAGCAATAGCTATAAAGCCAAAGTGCAAAAATCAGCGTTTTTACAAAACCTAACGAGCAATACACATAACAGCAGTAGTTCAAGCGACAGCGATAACCGTAAGAGCGTGCACATTGACAGCTTAACGATTAAGTCAGACGACGTAGCGCAAAGCTTTGAGCAAATGATGGAGTTAGCTGGCTAATGAACTTTGATATTGCACTACACATTGATCTCGCGATTGAAGATAACGACTTTGTACTAAACGACTCGTTAAGCCCAAGCACATTAAAAAAAGCCGATGTAATTGGCCAAGACATAAAGCACCGAATTTTAGAAAGCGGCTTATTGGTAAAGCTCATTGGCCTGCGAAATAAAAACGGCATAGCGCCGATTTTAACTGAGATTGAATTACTCACTGAGCAAGACGACCGCATCAAGCCGGGCACAATAAATGTGTACCGCAATGACGACGGTACATTAAGCATCACCGCACAAACGCGCCAATACGGGGGGATAACGAGTGGAATTTAAAACACTGATGCAAAAAGCGGGGTTGCCACTGGATGAGCAAACTGCGCAAACGCAGTGGCAAGCACAGCTAAAAAAGCAAAATATCCAAGTTGCGAACAACTCACCGTTTGGCCCCTTCTGGCGAACCGTTGAAGCGCTGATCACAAAGCCCGTTGTGCAGCTATTTAATTGGATAGCAACCCAGCTAATGCCTGACTTATTTATTATGACCGCCAGCCGAACTGCATTAATTGAGCGTCACGGCCCCGCGCGTAATGTATTTATTCAAGCGGGCGTAAAAGCACAAGGCATACTCACGTTCAGGCGAAGCAATACCGAAGGTGAAACCTCTATCGTTGCCGGCACGCAAGTGGTGACTGATATGCTGGGCGATACAGCTTACATGCTTGCATTGTTACAAGATGTTTATTTTAGCGACGGCCAACGCATCGCGTATGCACACGCTGAGGCCACCGATACAGGCGCCGCATTTAACTTACCCGCTCATGCTTATCGCTTTTTTATTGAGCAACAAGACGGGATCACCGTAACAAATAACGACGACTGGTTAATTAAGCCTGGTTCTGACGATGAGAGCACCGAGCATTATCGCTTACGTATTCGTAATGTGTTTGGCACAGCCGCGCGCTGGCATATTAACGCCGTATACAAGCAAATTATTGCAAGCTTTGCTGTACCAATAGACAACATTGTTATTGAAGTAAACGCCCCGCGTGGTCCAGGTACTGCAAATGCGTATATTTATTTAGACGTTGGCCCCGTACCAACGGCATTACTTAGTGCCATCAATCAGCATATTCGCACCGCAGGCCATCATGGCTTAGGGGATGACTTTATGGTCTACGCCATGGCGACCACTGGGTTTAATATTACTGCAACGTATAAATTACATGATAATAGCCAAGCTATTCAAAGCGATTTAACCACGTTTATACAAGCCGCATTTCGTCAAAATGCAGCGTATGCACCCACACGTGTAGCGCATCAAACAGTATTCAGCATTAGTCAATTAATTACAGAGTGCCATGAGCAGTTTAGTCAACTTAAATCAATCAAGTTTGATATTGACGACATAACCTCCGCTAATTGGCTACCTGTACTTACATCATTAACCGTTAACGAGGTGGTAAATGGCTAATGAAATCGCAACCTGGTTAAACAAAGGCTACGCCGAAAAACTGGTAAAAGCGGCAACCGGCTATTGGGGGCAATCACGCGACTATGTTATGTGGGCAGTAAACCAAAAAGACGAATCGAAAAACGAAGAGCCCGTATTAGGTTTTTTAGCATGGGAGCGTTTAACTAATCGCTTAGATGACGAACCAATCGAGCTATATCGTAAGCGCGTACAGCATGCATTGGTTAATACCATTGACGCCGGTGAAGTAGCCTCTGTTAAAAGTATTTTTGACCGTCTAGGGTTAGAGATACTTAACGTGCGCGAACGAATCGACGGCCGAGATTGGGACATTATCGCCATAGATATGACTGATACAACGCTTGCCAGCGCTAATGAGCTATTACCAGAGCTAATACAGCTCTATGGGCGAACTTGCCGACGCTACGAATTGACCGTGCATAACAAAGCCGATGTGTCGCTGAGCGTAGGATTAACCCACGTACAGTGGGATAGCTGTCACATTGATCACCCACTGCATTTAGCCGCACAAAATAAAGCCCAGCAGCAATACAGCCACGGTTTTACTGATTTGCAAAACGAAAGTAGCCATGCGCCACTGCATGCAATAACGCACGATGTAAAACACACATTACCAATTGAGCAGCTATATCAATTTTTAGGGTGCGACAACCTTGTAAGTAATACACATCACCAAGCAATCACCACCGATGTACAGCATGTTATTGCCGCACATCATCACTATGGATTTTTAAGTAAAGAGGGCGGTGTCAGTATCGCCAAGGAGCCATTATGACCCAAGCGATCACCGGCATTATGACCAATGCCGGTAAAGGTTACATCACAGCCCGCGCACTAGAAAATAAAGGGCTTGATGTAAAGGAGTTGGTATTAGCAAACGTACCAAATCTAAACGAAAGCGCACAGCGTAATCCGAACGAAAAAATGCCCAGTGCGCTACAAATAGTACACAGACGCGACATTGATGCAAAAGGCTATGTGGATGCAAATACCGTCGCCTGGGCTGTGATACTTGAGCAAGACGTTGGCGACTTCGACTACAACTGGATAGGTCTAGTAACAAAAGATGGCACACTATTAGCCATTGATTACTTGCCATTACAGCGCAAACGCCAAGGTGTAAACAACGTACATAACCGATCGTTTGTACTCAAGTTTGCAGCGGCTGCGGCACTAGCTCGCATTACTATCCCTGCACAATCATGGATGTTTGATTACAGCCCACAGATTGATTCAATTAACAATGTGTTACTGATCACGGTCACAGCGCAAATTAATAATATGAAACGACATATTCACCGAGTATTAGAGGATAAATAACCATGGCAGATATAAACCAGCAATTAGGTAGTTTGATTGCATCAGCGGATGCATTAACAGAAGTCGTTGCAGGCCAAGTTGGAAAAATTAACGATACATTGGCAAAGCAAGAGCAGCGAATTTCGGCTAAAGAAGCGCAAGTTGATAATTTTATAAGCAGTGCACAACCTGAAAAGCGGATCGTGACGGATATAACGATAGGTGGATCTAGTGATTACTTATACCCGGTGTGGTTTACTTTTCCTCATTCTGGCGGAAAGTTAAAAGTATGGCGCACATATAATTGGAATAGCGACACAAAACCTTTAAATCCATTATCGGAACATCAATGTGGTTTATTTGCTGAGATAGAAGGTAGTTCAACTCCTTGGCATGGGAACCCTGCGTTTATGCAATTAAAGCGATTTGATGAAAGTTATAATCAAGTATTCAGTCATCCTGACTTTAGAATGAACTGTTTTAATGAAAAACTCGACCCTAATTTACCGCTTTATGGTGGCGGATCAGACGGTTTAATCGGTCCGTATTGTTATCGAGCATCAGGGTTTTACTTACGAGGAGGGGGCATTAAGTATCAGTTGATTAGTAACTGGAATATTGATGTTCAGTACAGTGATAAACACGAAACCACGCTCATTAGTGAAGGTATTATTTCTGAGTCATCAGGTTCTTATAAATGGACAGTAAAACCAATTCCGTTTACTGAGCTTAAAAGCCCAATAGGTACTCTTACGCCATTTGATTCAATGCTTCAGCGCAAAGCTTAAATAAGGAGGAAACATGTTTTTTAAAAAATTAACCATTAATGGGGTTAACTTTGTAAATGTACCCGCAGAACCAAATATTTTACTTGAAATGGGTGTTAGCGAAGCGGATGTTGCCACTATGCTAGACACCTTAGCCAAGGAAAATGGACGTTTAGAGGTACTTTCTGAGCGGCTAGCGGCATACAAAGCAGAGTCAGACCCTTTGTATATGGAAGCACAATTTGATGGCACACCCGAGTCACTACAAAAGTGGCGTGATAAAGTATCTGAAATCAAAACCCGTTATCCATTGCCTGACAATGCATAACGTAGCGTTTTGTTATCACCAAACTGCCGCCCCTTGCTCAATGCAAGTGGGCGCGCAGCTGCTTGGATTAGCCATTAAAGACGCGACGCGCACTGATAAACCAGCAAGGTATAGCGGTTTATTGTTGTCAGTAAGTGCAACCGATCCCGCAGCACTTGCCAGTAAGCTGGAATCGATAAACAGCTATTGCCCAATCCCTGAGTTTATAGCCTGCGGTCAATACGCCAAAAGTGACAGCACGTTAGAGCAAAGCAAGCTCGTAACATATGACGGGCAAAGCATAGAGTGGCAAATAAACACCCTGCAAAACCTATTACCAATTCGTGATCTGCAAATAGCGGACGAACTCGCTACAGTAAACGATAGCGGCAAGCAATTAATTACCACGATTTATGATGCACTAAGCCAAACAGCAGAGCTAAAAACAGCCCGCGACCAGCGGCTAAATCAAGCGCAATTTACTGCCCAAAGCAGTGGCTTAGATATGCAATTAATAACAGCCGGCACAGCTAAACAGTTAGCCGGTTCAGTTGCGAGTAAAGGCGGTGATGATCGTTATTGGGCACTGTGTTTATTCGTTGGCGAACTGGACGAACTTAATCAAATTAAAGAGGTGTTATGAGTATCGCGCTAGACGGTTGGAATGTGCCAGGCTTTGAAACTCGTGTAAATGCAGGCATCAAATTAGCCGGCGGCGATATGTCAGGGTTTGGTAGCTTTGCATTGAGCAGTGATCAAGGCGTAAAGCCCGGTACACTCACCGTAAATACAAAAATTCCGTTTGATCAAGAAAGCGAGTTAGCATTACTTATCAGCAAAGCAAAAGCGTTAGACGAAAACGGCGCCCGCATTATTTACACAATTAATAATGCACTCGCACAAGCCTATAAAATACGTAAAGCAAAGTTTGACGGTGAAGTGAAAGCAACTGAACTTGAAGACAAACGCGGATGGCAAGTAGCGTTTAAGCTCGTAGAGGTTCAATCAGTTTCTGAGCGCGAACAACAGCAGCTAGATACAGTAGCAAACCAAAATGCCATAACACAAACAACAACCAGTAACGACGATATTCAAAATAAATTTAATGAGGTCGAAGGGCCATGACCGCGCGGTTTTCAAACTCCTTAAAAATTGGCGGCCAGCATGTTACCAATATTGTTGATAAAACTGTGCAGCTTGATATTGCCAGCACCGGTCGTGCAAAGTTTGAAGTGGTCACAGAGCAAGCGCCCAGCGGATTAGTTGAACTGCACTTAGGGTACACGCTAGATAATATGATCCCGTATTTTCTCGGCGTTATAGAATCAAAGCACCAAGCCAATGGTCGTTGGTATTTAACCTGCCGCGAATTACTCGGCGCGTTAAGCTTTCCGGCACCGCTGGCGGTTCGACACCCGACAATAAACACTGTGCTTGATGAATTGGCAAAACTCGGTGTTGAGTTTGTAACGCCAGAAAACGCAGAATATTTAAATCAAATAATGCCAGCGTTTTATCACAGCGGTACCGGCATTGAAGCACTCAGACAAATCGGCAAAGTATGGGGCATTAATGATTTTATATTTCAGCAGCGCCCTGACGGTAAAATATTTGTAGGCAGTTGGCACGACTCGCGCTGGCCGATGGCAGTCATTAACGATTTTCCAGAGCACACAATAACCGCCAAAAGCTCAACCACTGGCGAGCTAATCGCTATCCCAAAACTAAGACCAGGCATAAAACTAAATGGCCGACACATTACCGAAGTAACACTAATCAACGACAGGATGCACATACGATGGTCAAACAAGCCATTAAACGCCTAATACAGCGCTATTTTCCAGAGCTGAACGAGAGAAAACATTTACCCCAATTGGCGCGCATTGAAAAAATATATGACCTACCAAGTGACGGTGCAGCAGTCAGCACTACATTTAGGCCGCTAAAAGGCGCCGACGTACAGCTATTAAACCCGCGAACAGGCGAGCCATTAGCAGTGCCCGTATTTCAGCAAGTAACACTTGGTACAGGGCAAGCATCTGATCACGGATTATTAAACGAACCCGTACCAGGCATGCAGTGTTTAATACAATATATCGACGGCCTAAACAGCCATCCAGTGATCACCAGCTTATTACCATGGCAAAGCTTAGTGCCAGAGCACAAACGAACCGACGTAACCTTGCAACAAAATAACCGTAGCAAATTACAAGGGCGCGACGGCAACTGGCAGTTAACCACTGATGGCGGCATAACCCAAGATAGTGACACGCGCAAAACAACTGCACGCAAAAGCGAACAAAACTACCACGAACGCACCTGCAGCATAGACAGCCACGACATTACAAAAATCGACGGCAACCAAATCACTGAGGTAATGGGCGCCTTAAAAACAGTGGTCGGCGAAAAAGCATTGATCATAGCCCTTGAAGGATTACTACTCGGTAGCAAAGAACAGGTAGATATTGAAGCCACCAAAAACATGAACCTAACCACGCTCAAAACCCTACACGCTAAAGCAACAGATTTAGCAAAGGTGGAAGGTAAAACAGTGTGGCTAGGAAATAATTCAGTAAACGTTGCTCAAGTACTCCTTGATTTAATAAGCCTGGTTAAAGACATAAACCAAAGCCTAGAAACCCACGGCCATAAAGATCAGGGAGCAGGCCCGCCAATTACACAAGGCGAATTTACAGGCCATAAATCAACAGCTAACTCATTAAAAAACAAGCTTAATCCAATCGTTGAATAACCTTTAATTTAAAATGCATACATATTTTACATACAATTTAATCATGTCACGTTGCAATTGAAAGTTACCTAGTTGGTAACTTTCACAAGTTGCTTTAAAAGGTAATATTTCTATAAAACTTCAAATTTAAAGCTGACAACTAACTATTTTTTTTAGACCAGATTTATGGGTCTTTTTTTCAAATAGACTATGTCTAAGAATTATTTTTTTAGAAGGTAAAAGATGGAAAATAAATTAGAAAGTATAGCTGTGGTTAACACGCAAATGATGGGGGTTCTTACTCTATTGACTGACCATGATAGTTATAAAGATTTGGAAAGTAGTTCACTAGGTGCGCTTTTATATATGCTGCTTGAACAGAGTAGTTCAATACATAAAGAATTGAGAAGTTAATACAGGGGCTGAAATGCCCCTTTTTATTCTGTTGCAGCCTGAGTAGTGTGTATAAATGTGTGTATAAATTATATTTTTTATTTATATAAGTTTAATTTAAACAGGTGCTTATCTAGTTTTGATTATAATCGTGCCA